>JBBIOF010000015.1:0-15289 GCA_037443505.1 Candidatus Rokuibacteriota bacterium | reverse complement strand
TCGTCGCGGCGGCGGTGGCCGCCGGCATCGTGACCCTGCGCCACCGCGACAACATCGCGCGCCTGGTGGCCGGCAGCGAGCGCCGGCTGGGCGAGCGGCGGCAGTCGGCGTGACCGCGCGGACCGTCGCCGTCGTCGGGGGCGGGAGCTGGGGCACGGCGCTCGCCATTCACCTGGCGCGCGCCGGCCTGGCGGTCCGGCTGTGGGCGCGGGAACCGGAGGTCGCGGAGGGGATCCGGGTGTCGAGGCGCAATCCGTGGTACCTCCCGGACATCGACTGCCCGCCTGGCGTGGCGGCGACGACGGACCCGGACGAGGCCCTCGCCGGCGCCGGGACGGTGGTGGTCGCCGTGCCGTCCGAGTTCTTCGCCGCCACGCTCAAGGGGTTCGCACGCATCCCGGCCGGGGTGCCCGTCGTGTCGGCCACGAAGGGCCTCGACCCGGAGCGGCACGTGCGGATGACGGAGATCGTCGCCGAGCTCTACCCGGACGCGCCGGTGGCCGCGCTGTCCGGCCCCACGTTCGCGCGCGAGGTGGCGCTGGGCCTGCCCACCGCCTGCGTGGTGGCCTCCAGCGACGAGGGGCTGGCCGCCCGGCTGCAGGCGGAGCTGGGCACGCGGGAGTTCCGGCTCTACACCAACCGCGACGTGGTGGGGGTGGAGGTGGGCGGCGCCCTGAAGAACGTCGTCGCCATCGCGACGGGGATCGCCGACGGGCTCGGGCTGGGCGAAAACGCCCGCGCCGCGCTCGTCACCCGCGGCCTGGCGGAGATCACCCGGCTGGCGGTGGCTCTGGGCGGCGCGCCGGCCACGCTGGCCGGGCTGGCGGGCCTGGGTGACCTGGTGCTCACCTGCACGGGCAGCCTCTCGCGCAACCGCGCGCTGGGCCTGGCGCTGGCCCAGGGCCGCACGCGGGCCGCCGTGGAGGCCGAGACGCGGATGATCGCCGAGGGGGCCCGGACGGTGACGTCGGCCCTCTGGCTGGCCCGCCGTCACGGCGTGCGCATGCCCATCTGCGCCGAGGTCGGGGCCGTGCTCTTCGAGGGCAAGGCGCCCCGGGCCGTGCTGGCCTCCCTCCTGGAGCGCGCGGCGCGGCCGGAGGACGGCTGAGCCGTGTCGGAGCTCAGGAAGGATCCCGTGGTCGGGCGCTGGGTCATCATCTCGGCCGACCGGGCGCGGCGGCCGTCGGACTTCGGACCCGAGCCCGTGCGCCCGCGCCTCACGAGCTGCGTGTTCTGCGCCGGCAACGAGGAGCGGACGCCGCCCGAGATCCTCGCCGGGAGGCCGCCCGGCAGCCGGCCCAACACCCCCGGCTGGAGCTACCGCGTGGTACCCAACAAGTTCCCCGCGCTCCGGATCGAGGGCGAGCTGGAGCCCTCGGGCGAGGGGCCCTACGACCGGATGAACGGGGTGGGCGCGCACGAGGTGGTCATCGAGTCCCCGGACCACGCGGCCTCGCTGGCCACCCTGAGCCTCGAGGCGGTCACCGACGTGCTGCTGGCCTTCCGCGAGCGGTTCCTCGACCTGAAGAAGGACACGCGCTTCCAGTACATCCTGGCCTTCAAGAACCACGGCGAGGCGGCGGGGGCGTCGCTGGAGCACCCGCACTCGCAGCTCATCGCCACGCCCATCATCCCCATCATGGTGAGCGAGGAGCTGGCGGGCTCGGCCAGGTACTTCGAGATCAAGGAGCGGTGCGTGTGGTGCGACGTCCTGCGCGAGGAGCGGCGGGGCCGGCGACGGCTCATCCTGGAGGCCGGCGGCTGCGTCGCCATCGCGCCCTTCGCGCCCCGGTTCCCGTTCGAGACGTGGATCCTGCCGGCCCGCCACCGGTCCCACTTCGAGGAGTCCGGGCCGGACGACCTGAGGGGCCTGGCGGCCATCCTGCGGGAGTTCCTGGGGCGGATGAACCGGACGCTGAACCACCCGGCGTTCAACTTCATGCTCCACTCGGCCCCGCTCCACGAGCCCCCGCTGGACCACTTCCACTGGCACCTCGAGATCATCCCCAAGCTCACGCGGGTGGCCGGGTTCGAGTGGGGGAGCGGCTTCTTCATCAACCCGGTCTCCCCCGAGGAGGCGGCGGTGGCCCTGCGCGAGGCCCCGGAGGCGCCGCCGCGGGCTGAACCGGCCGCGGAGTCGTGGTAATATACGGAGCCGTCGCTGAGGCAGGGAGCGCGGGAATAGCTCAGTGGTAGAGCACGACCTTGCCAAGGTCGGGGTCGCGGGTTCGAATCCCGTTTCCCGCTCCAGCACTCATGCGATCCGTTCGTCTTCCGCGGTGACGGCGGCGTAGCCAAGTGGCCAAGGCGGAGGTCTGCAAAACCTCTATTCAGCGGTTCGAATCCGCTCGCCGCCTCCACCCCCAGCCCGCCGGCTGACCGCCGCTCAGGGCTCGTAGCGGACCACGCGGACCTTCTCCATCGTGATGAGGCCGCCGCCCATCATCCGGTCCACCTCGGGCAGGACCGCGTCCAGGCGCTCCTGGCTGTCCACCACCTCGATGACCACCGGCAGGTCGGCCGAGAGCTTGAGGATGCCCGCGGTGTGCAGGATGGAGCGGGGCCCGAACCCGGCGACGCCCTTGAGGACCGTCGCACCGGCCAGGCCCTTGACGCGAAACAGCTCCAGCAGCGCGGCGTGCAGGGGCCGCCGCTCCCACCGGTGGCTCTCGCCGATGAAGATCCGCATCAGCACCTGCTCGCCCTCGATCTTTCGCATCACTACCCCCTGAGGCCGAGAAGGAGGCGGCCCACCACGATGCCGGCGAAGCACAGGCCCAGGCTGATCACGGTGGTGACGACGACGTTCACCCAGGCCTGGTGCCAGGCATTCGCCTCCATGAGCCGTACCGTCTCGTAGCTGAAGGCGGAGTAGGTCGTCAGTCCACCCAGCATTCCGGCGGTGAGGAAGAGTCGCGTCCCGTCGGAGATCAGGATGCTGCCCACGCCGATCTCCTGCACCAGGCCGATGGCGAAGGCGCCAGCCAGGTTCACCACCAGGGTGCCGTACGGGAACTCGGTCCCGAGCCAGCGCGCGGCGAGGACCGACGTGACGTACCGCAGCATGCTTCCGATGGCGCCTCCGAGGCCGATCAGCAGGATGCGCTCCACCCGGCGTTGCCCTCCTCTTCCCACCCGACCGCCCGCCGTCGATCGGATGTGTTATGGTTCCCCCCCGGGGCCCAGGGGGGCGTGGCGGAACCGGAAAACGCCGGGGCCTTAAAAGCCTCTGTCCGCGAGGACTTGCAGGTTCGAATCCTGCCGCCCCTACCAGGCCCGCAACCCGCCGGCCCGGCGGCTACCCGCCCCGGTCGAACGTGGGCAGGGGACTACCCACCAGGAAGTGCGCGATGCCCACCAGCTCGTGCACCCCGTCCTCGAGCCAGCGGCGCGAGCGCCACCAGCGGTCGGGATCGAACGGTTCCAGGGGCGCCGGGCGCACCAGGGCCGCCACCCGGGCCTGGTAGCGCCGGTCCCAGACGACGCGCACCCGGCGCGTGTGGACCGGCGAGGTGACCAGGATGACGCGGCGGAATCCGTGGCGCCACGCGTAGTCGAAGTCGGCCGCCAGCTCCTGGCCCGTGTTCTCCACCACGCGATCCAGCCGGACGATGGACGCCGGCGGCACCCGCGCGTGCTCCAGCACCCGCACGGAGCGCTCCTGGGGGGACGGCTCGCCTGCCAGCCGGCGGGCCACCTCGATGGGATCGCGTGCCAGGGACACCACCACCCGGGGCGCCAGGCCGCGGTGGTAGAGCGCGGCGGCCTCCAGCTCGCGGGCGGGCGTCTTGCCGTCCAGGACGAAGATGGCGTCGGCGGGCGCGAGGGGGTCGGCGACCACGAGGAAGCGGCCGAGGGCGGGCAGGCCGGCCAGCGCGAGCCCCGCCAGGAGCGCGCCGGCGAGGAGGATCACCAGGGTCGCGCGGAACGCTCGCCGCTTCATTTGAACGAACACGTCACGCGAGCTATCTTACCTGAGACATGGCGTCGCCCGGGGCCATCGCCTTCCAGGTCGGTCCGCTCGCAGTGCGGTGGTACGGCATCCTCATGGCCACCGCCATCGTCGTGGGCCTCTGGCTCGGCCACCGCGAGGCGCGGCGCCGGGGGCTGCCTGCCGAGGACATCATCAGCGTCGCGCAGTGGTCCATCCTGGCGGGCCTGGTCGGCGCACGGCTGTGGGAGGTCGTCTTCAACTGGGACTACTACGGCCAGTACCCGGGCAAGATCGTCGCGGTCTGGGAGGGCGGGCTCGCGATCCACGGGGGCCTGATCGCGGGGCCGCTGGTGGGGGTGTGGCTGGCCTGGCGCTGGAGGCTGCCCGTCCTCCTCGGGCTCGACGTCGCCGCCCCCAGCATCGCCATCGGCCAGGCCATCGGGCGCTGGGGCAACTTCTTCAACGAGGAGGCGTTCGGCCGGCCGACCGACCTGCCGTGGAAGCTCTACATCTCGCCGGCCCACCGGCCGACCGGGTACGTGCAGTACGAGTACTTCCACCCCACGTTCCTCTACGAGTCGCTGTGGGACTTCGGGGTCTTCCTCGCGCTGGTGCTGTGGCTGCGGCCGCGCCTGGCCGACCGGCCGGGCGCGCTCTTCTTCGTGTACCTCGGCCTGTACTCGATCGGGCGGTTCGCCATCGAGGGCCTGAGGCTCGACAGCTTCTGGCTGGCCGGGTTCCGCGTGCCGCAGCTCGCCAGCGTCCTGGGCGTCGCCGTGGCCGTGGCCGGGCTGGCCTGGGCGCGCCGGCGCGCGCTCCTGACGGCCCACTGACCCTCCGCGGGACCCGGCGCCCATGAAGCTCGAGCGGGTGGGCCCGTATCTCTGGCGCATCCCCGCGGACGCCGGGCGCGGGATGCGCGTGCCGGCGCTGGTGGTGGCCGACGACCGGATCGTCGCCCAGCTCCGGACCGACGCGTCGCTGGACCAGCTCGCCAACGGCGCCACGCTGCCGGGCATCGTCCGGGCGGCGCTCGCCATGCCCGACATCCACCAGGGCTACGGGCTGCCGGTGGGGGGCGTGGTGGCCACCGACGCCGAGCGCGGCGTGGTCAGCCCCGGCGCCATCGGGTTCGACATCAACTGCGGCGTACGCCTGCTGGCGACGGGACTCGAGGCGCCGGACCTCGCGGGCCGCCTGGAGGGGCTGGCGGATGCCCTCTACGCCAGGATCCCCACCGGGGTGGGCGCCCGCGGCGGGCTCGCGCTCGCGGTGGACGAGCTCGAGCGCGTGCTGGAGCGGGGCGCCCGCTGGGCGGTGGAGCGGGGATACGGGGAGCCCGAGGACGCGGAGCGGATCGAGTCGGGCGGGCGCATCGACGGGGCCTGCCCCGAGGCGGTGTCCCCGCAGGCGATGGAGCGGGGCCGCCGCCAGCTCGGCACCCTGGGCTCCGGCAACCACTTCCTGGAGGTGCAGGTGGTGGACGAGGTGTACGACGAGGCGGAGGCGGCGCGCCTGGGCGTCCACCGCGGGCAGGTCACGGTGATGATCCACACGGGTTCTCGCGGCCTCGGCCACCAGGTCTGCACGGACGCCCTGCGCACCGCCGAGCAGGCGCTCCGCCGCCACGGCATCCACGTCCCCGACCGGCAGCTCGCCTGCGCGCCCGTGGACAGCGAGGAGGCGCGGGAGTACCTGGGGGCCATGCGGGCCGCCGCCAACTTCGCCTTCGCCAACCGCCAGGTGCTCACCCACTGGACGCGCCGGGTGTTCCTGGAGGCGCTGGGGCTCGCGCCGCGGGACCTCGGCATGCGGGTCGTGTACGACGTCGCGCACAACATCGCCAAGGAGGAGGAGCACCAGGTGGAGGGGCGCCGGCGTCGCCTGCTGGTCCACCGCAAGGGCGCCACCCGCGCCTTCCCCGGCCAGCCGGTGCTGGTGCCGGGCGACATGGGCCGCTGCTCGTACCTGCTGGTGGGCACGGACGTCTCGATGCGCGAGACGTTCGGCAGCACCTGCCACGGGGCGGGCCGGGTGATGAGCCGCACGGCCGCCGTCAAGGCCGCCCGGGGGCGGCGCCTGGACCAGGAGCTCAGGGCGCAGGGCGTGGTCGCCCGCGCCACCGGTCGCGACGCCCTCGCCGAGGAGATGCCCGAGGCCTACAAGGATGTGGAGGACGTGGTGGAGGTGGTGCACCGCTTCGGCATCTCGCGCCGGGTGGCGCGCCTGAGGCCCGTGGGGGTGATCAAGGGGTGAGCGTCGAGGCGGCGCCGCGCTCCATCCAGCCGGTCGCCCCGGCCGCGCGGACGCTGGGCTTGTGGGACTTCGTGGTGCTCTGGGGCGACCTCGGCATCGGGCTGCTGGTGATGCTGGCCGGAAGCCTCCTGGTGCCGGGGCTCGGGCTGCCCCAGGCGCTCGGCGCCATCGTGCTGGGGTCCGTGATCGGCGTCGCGCTGCTGGCCCTGGCGGGGGTGCCGAGCAGCCTGGCGGGCGTGCCCACCATGGTGGCGCTCCGCGGGCCTCTGGGCGCCCGGGGCTCCTGGGTGCCGACGGCCATCAACGTGGTCCAGCTTCTCGGGTGGACCATCTTCGAGCTGGTCATCATGGGGTACGCGGGCAACGCGGCCAGCCGCCGCCTGCTGGGCTGGGATGCCTACTGGTTCTGGCTGGCCGCCTTCACCGTCCTGGTCGTGATGCTGGGCGTCTGGGGCCCCGCCGCCGTGGTGCGCCGCTTCCTGGCCCGGTTCGCGGTGTGGGTGATGCTGGGCACCACCGTGTACCTGACGTGGCTGCTCTTCGCGCGCCACGACGTCGCGGCGCTGTGGCGCCGGCCGGGCCAGGGGGGCTTCCCATCCTTCTGGGTGGCGGTGGACATCGTCATCGCCATGCCCATCTCCTGGATGCCCCTGGTGGGTGACTACAGCCGCCTGGCCCGGCGGGCCGACGCCGCCGCCTGGGGGACGGCCCTCGGCTACCTGGTCGCCAACGTGTGGTTCTACTCGCTGGGGGCGCTGGTCCTGGTGGCCGCTGGCGTCTCCCAGGAGCCGAAGGGCTTCGTGGAGGCGATCATGACGCTGGCCGGCCCGCTGGCGCTGCTCGTCCTGCTGGTGGACGAGGCCGACGAGGCGTGGGCCGACCTCTACTCGTGCGCCGTCTCCATCCAGAACGTGGCGCCCGCGGCGAGCCAGCGGGCCCTGGTGGTGGCGCTGGGCGCGCTCTCCTTCCTGGTGGCGCTCGCCCTGGACGTCACCCGCTACGAGAGCTTCCTCCTGCTGATCGGGTCCGTCTTCGTGCCCCTGTTCGGGGTCCTGGCAGCCGACTTCTACCTGCTCGGCCGGCGCTACGACGCGCGGACGCTGTTCCCGGCCGGTCGCACGGGCGGCGTGCGCTGGCCGGCGGTGGCGGCCTGGGCGCTGGGAATCCTGGCCTATCACTGGATCGCCGGCAACCTGGCCCCGCTCGGCCTTCCGGGCGCACCGTGGGTGGGCGCCTCCATCCCCAGCTTCCTGGTGGCCGCCGCCGCCCAGGCCGCGCTGGGGCGGCAGGCGGCCCTCCGGGAGCGCCCGGCGGGGACGTGATAGACTGGGCCGGATGTCCCGGTTGCTGAGGAAAAAGGCTCAGGCGCTGCTCGCACAGGAGCAGGGCACGGTCTACAAGGACTGGGGGGGCAAGATCGCCATCGCCCTCGTCTACCCCAACGCGTACGCGGTGGGGATGTCCAACCTGGGGTTCCAGACCATCTACTGGCACCTCAACCGGCTCCCTGACGTGGTCTGCGAGCGGGTCTTCCTGCCCGACCCCGAGGACGTCGAGGAGCTCAGGCGGACGGGCAGCGTGCCGTTCTCCCTGGAGTCCATGCGGCCGCTCTCGGACTTCCACATGGTGGGCTTCTCCGTCATCTACGAGGGCGACTACATCAACGTGCTGCGGCTCCTGGACCTGGCGGGGATCCCCCTCAGGACCCGGGACCGCCGGCCCGAGGACCCGCTGGTCCTCATGGGCGGCGTCTGCGCCTTCTCGAATCCCGAGCCCCTCGCCCCGTTCATGGACTTCGTCGTGGTGGGCGAGGGGGAGGAGCTGGTGGGCGAGCTGGTGCAGGCCTACCGTGACGGGTACCGGGACCGGGAGGGCTTCCTGGACCTGGTGGCCCGCATCCCGGGCGTGTACGTGCCGGAGCGCTACGACGTGAGCTACCGGCCAGACGGCACGCTGGGCGCGGTCCTGCCCCGGGGTGACGCGCCCGCCGTGGTCGTCAAGCGCCGGCTGCGCGAGGTGGACCGCTTCGAGACGATCTCGCTGGTCAAGACGCCGAACGCCGAGTACGGCCACATGGCGCTGCTGGAGGTGGGCAAGGGCTGCGGCCGGGGCTGTCGGTTCTGCCTGGAGGGGCAGGTGTACCGGCCCGTGCGCCACCGCAGCGTCGCCGCACTGGCCAGGACCGTGGCCCGGATCGCTGCCGACCCCGCCAACCGCCGGATCGGGCTGGTGGGGGCCTGCGTGTCCGACTATCCCTGGATCGCCGAGCTCCTGAAGGTCGTGGAGTCCAGCGGGCTCGAGCTGTCCATCTCGTCCCTCCGCGCCGACAGCCTCACCGACGGGCTGGCGGAGGCCCTGGCGCGGGGGGGCCATCGCACGCTCACCATCGCACCCGAGGCCGGCACCGAGCGCCTCCGCCGCGCGATCCGCAAGGCCATCAGCGACGAGCAGGTCCTCCAGGCCTGCGACGTGGTGCGGCGACACGGCATCCCCAACCTCAAGACGTACTTCATGATCGGCCAGCCCACGGAGACCGCGGAGGACGTGGAGGCCATCGCGGACCTGGCCGCCAGGATGCTGGAGCGGCTGCGGGTCCCCGACCCCGCGGGGCGGCCGTTCGGCCGGCTCACGCTCTCCATCTCCTCCTTCGTGCCGAAGCCGTGGACGCCGTTCCAGTGGGCGCCGTTCGACGGCGTCGAGTCGCTCCAGCAGAAGCTCGAGGTCATCAAGCGCGGGGTGCGGCGCTTCCCCAACGTCCGGGTGCTGCACGAGAACCCGCGGGAGGCGGCGGTGCAGGCCCTGCTGGCCCGGGGCGACCGGCGGGTGGGCGACTTCGTGGAGGCGGCGGCCCGCCTGGATGGGGACTGGCGCCGCGCCCTGCGCGAGTGGGACGGCGACGCCGACTTCTACACGACGCGGGCGCGCGCGATCGACGAGCGGCTGCCGTGGGACCACTTCGACGTGGGCGTCAAGAAGGCCGGGCTGATCCGCGAGTGGGAGCGGGCGCTGGCCGAGGGGCCGGCCCTCGCCGCCGGCGCCGCGGGCGTGGCATGATCCGGGACACGCTCGGGCGCGGGCTCCGGAACCTCCGGCTGTCGGTCACCGACCGGTGCAACCTGCGCTGTCAGTACTGCATGCCGGAGGAGGAGTACCCCTGGCTGCCCCGCGGGGAGATCCTCCACTTCGAGGAGATCGGCGCGCTGGTGGACGTGTTCCTCGAGCTCGGCGTGGACAAGGTGCGCCTCACGGGCGGCGAGCCGCTGCTCCGCCGCAACCTCGCCGAGCTGGTCCGCCAGCTGGCCGCCCGGCCGGCCATCCGCGACCTCGCCATCACCACCAACGGCGTGCTGCTCGCGGCCCAGGCGGGCGAGCTCCGGGCCGCGGGCCTGCACCGGGTCACGGTGAGCCTCGACACGCTGCGCCCCGGGCGGTTCGTGGCGCTCACCCGGCGGCCCGCGGAGGTGCACGCGCAGGTCCTCGAGGGCATCGCGGCCGTGGGCCGCGCCGGGTTCACGGGCACCAAGCTCGACAGCGTGGTCATCCGGGGCGTCAACGAGGACGAGCTGGGTGATCTCCTGGAGTTCGGCCGGCGCGTGCCGGCCGAGGTGCGGTTCATCGAGTACATGGACGTGGGGGGCGCCACCCGGTGGTCCCCGGACCAGGTGGTCTCGCGCGCGGAGATCCTGGACGCGCTGGCCCGGCGCTACGGCCGGATCGAGCCGATCATCGAGCCCGACAGCACCGCGCCCGCGGAGCGCTTCCGGCTGCCCGACGGCACCACGTTCGGGATCATCGCGTCCACGACGTCGCCGTTCTGCCGCTCGTGCGACCGCAGCCGCCTCACGGCGGACGGCATGTGGTACCGCTGCCTGTACGCGGTGGAGGGGACGGACCTCCGTGGGCCGCTCCGGAGCGGCGCGAGCCGCGAGGAGCTGGCGGCGCTGATCGTGGGCGGCTGGACGAACCGGGCCGACCGTGGCGCCGAGGAGCGGCTGGCAGCGCGCGACCGGGGCCCGCTGGTCCAGGTCGGGGCGCTCAGGCGCGACCCCCACCTCGAGATGCACACGCGCGGCGGATAGCCGGGAGGAGCGGCGGTGAGCGCAGCGGAAGAGACGACAGTGGACGTCCAGGAGCACGGAGCGCGGGGGCAGGTGTCGAGCCGCCGCCTGTTCGTGCAGCTGCAGGTCTTCAGCGGCTGCGGCGACCCCAAGCCGCTGGTGGGCGCCCTCGAGGCCAGCGGGATCGAGGGCGTGCTCTACGGGGACGTGAACGACCCGCGCGGCGTGGGCGTGCTGGGGCTCGCCGAGGACCCCGCCTTCTTCGCCGGCGGCTTCCGGGAGGCGCTCAACGCCGAGCCCTTCGCCGGGCTGGTCCACCGGCCGGAGCTCACCATGTTCGGCCGCACCTACTCCTCGGGCTACGAGGCCGACCTGGAGGACTGGCTGCTGCGGCGCCCGCGGCGGATGGTGCTGAACGCGGCGTGGCCGTGGGCCATCTGGTATCCGCTCCGCCGCTCGGGCGCCTTCGCCCGGCTCGCGCCCCAGGAGCAGGGCGCCGTGGTCAAGGAGCACGCGGTGCTGGGGCACGCCTACGGCGACGCCGACCTCGCCCACGACATCCGGCTCGCCTGCCACGGCCTCGACGTGCACGACAACGACTTCGTCATCGGCCTGGTGGGCCGCGACCTCCACCCGCTGTCGCACCTCGTGCAGACCATGCGGAGGACGGTGCAGACCTCGCAGTACCTGGAGAGCCTGGGTCCGTTCTTCGTGGGCCACGTGCTCTGGCGGAGCCCGCTCGCCGCGGCCGGGGGGCGCTGACCGGCGCGATCCCGCGCGGCCCGGGCCCCCCGGGGCCAGCGAGCGCGTCACGGGGTCGAGGGGTGCCACGGCCTGGCCGGGCTGCCCCGAGCGTCCGGGGGCACGGGGGCGCCGGGAGCCCCCGCCCTCTCTCAGATCGCGGGCGCGGTGTCGGTGTCCTGGAAGAGGGGCGTGGAGAGGTAGCGCTCCCCGGTGTCGGGGAGGACGACCACCAGCAGGCGGCCGGCGTGCTCGGGGCGGGAGGCGACGGCCAGGGCCGCGTGGACGGCCGCGCCGCTGCTGATCCCGGCCAGGATGCCCTCCTCCCGCGCCAGGCGCCGGGCCGTGGCCATGGCGTCCTCGCTCCGCACCTGGATCACCTCGTCCACGACCGTCCGGTCCAGCACCTCGGGCACGAAGCCGGCGCCGATGCCCTGGATGCGGTGCGGCCCTGGCTGACCTCCGCTCAGGACCGGCGACTCCGCCGGCTCCACCGCCACCACGCGCACGCCGGGCTTCCGCGCCCGGAGCACCTGGCCCACGCCGGTCACGGTGCCGCCCGTGCCCACGCCCGCCACCAGGACGTCCACCCGGCCCCCGGTGTCGGCCCAGATCTCCTCGGCCGTGGTCTCCCGGTGGATGGCCGGGTTGGCGGGGTTCGCGAACTGCTGCGGCATCCAGGCGTTCGGGGTAGCTGCCGCGATCTCCCGGGCCCTGGCGATGGCCCCGCGCATGCCCTCCGCACCGGGGGTGAGGACGAGCTCCGCGCCGAGCGCCCGGAGGAGCGCCCGCCGCTCCAGGCTCATGGTGTCGGGCATGGTCAGGATCAGCCGGTAGCCCCGGGCGGCGGCCACGAAGGCCAGCGCGATGCCGGTGTTGCCGCTGGTGGGCTCCACGATCACGGTGTCCTTCGAGAGGAGCCCCCGGGCCTCGGCCGCGCGGATCATGGCCACGCCGATGCGGTCCTTGACGCTGTGGAGCGGGTTGAAGCTCTCCAGCTTGCCGACCACCTCCGCCGCGGCGCCCGCGGCCACGCGGGACAGGCGGACGAGCGGCGTGCGGCCGATGGTCTCGGTGACGTCGTCGAAGATCCTCACGGGCGGGGGCTCCTCCTCAGGCCCGGGCGCGCCAGGCGGCCGCGCTTCATGGGGGACCTCCTCCGGACGGTCCGCCGCTCAGAGGGGGGCCGGGAGGTCGGACCTGCCCATGAGGTAGAGGTCGACCCCGCGGGCGCAGGAGCGGCCCTCGGCGAGGGCCCACACGATGAGCGACTGCCCGCGCTGCATGTCCCCGCACGTGAAGACGCCGGGAACGCTGGTCATCCAGTTCTGGTCGCGCCAGACGTTGCCGCGCTCGGTGAGCCGGAGGCCCAGCTCCTCGATGGGCCCCTGGCGCTCGGGACCGAGGAAGCCCATGGCCAGCAGCACCAGGTCCGTGTCCAGCGTGAACTCGGTGCCCGGGATGGGCCGGAACTCCACCCGCCCGCCCTCCCGCACCATGTCCACCTTCACCGCCTCCAGCGCCCGGACGCGGCCCTGCGCGTCGCCCAGGAACCGCCGGGTCGAGACCTGGTACCAGCGCTCGCCGCCCTCCTCGTGGGCAGAGGAGACGCGGAAGATGTTGGGCCACTGCGGCCAGGGGTTGTCGGGGGCGCGGGTGTCCGGCGGCCGGGGCAGCAGCTCGAGCTGGTGGACCGAGGCGGCGCCCTGGCGGTGAGCCGTCCCCAGGCAGTCGGCGCCGGTGTCGCCGCCGCCGATGATCACCACCCGCCTGCCCGCGGCGCTGATGAACTCGGCATCGGGCACGGCGTCGCCCTCGCACCGCCGGTTCTGCAGGGGCAGGTACTCCATCGCGAAGTGGATGCCGGCGAGCTCCCGCCCAGGCACCGGCAGGTCGCGCGGCTGACCGGCGCCGCAGGCCAGCACGATGGCATCGAACTCCTTGCGCAGCTCGGCCACCGTGGGACTCCTGCCCACGTGGGCGTTGGTCTGGAAGACGACGCCCTCCTTCTCCATGATCCGGAGCCGCCGGTCCAGGAAGCGCTTCTCCATCTTGAACTCGGGGATCCCGTACCGGAGGAGCCCCCCCACACGGTCGGCGCGCTCGAAGACCATCACCCAGTGGCCGGCCCGGTTGAGCTGCTGGGCCGCGGCCAGGCCGGCCGGCCCGGAGCCCACCACCGCCACGCGCTTGCCGGTGCGGACCGCCGGCGGCTCCGGGGTGATCCAGCCTGCCTCGAAGCCGTGCTCGACGATGGCCAGCTCCACGCCCTTGATGGTCACGGGGTCGTCGTTGATCCCCAGCACGCAGGAGCCCTCGCAGGGCGCCGGGCAGAGCCGTCCCGTCCACTCCGGGAAGTTGTTGGTGGCGTGGAGCCGGTCCAGGGCCTCGCGCCACCGGCCGCGGTAGACCAGGTCGTTCCAGTCCGGGATGATGTTGCCCAGCGGGCAGCCCTGGTGGCAGAAGGGGACGCCGCAGTCCATGCAGCGGGCGGCCTGCTTGCGCAGGTCCTCCTCGGGGTAGGGGAGGTAGACCTCCTTCCAGTCCCGGACGCGCTCCTCCACCGGACGCGCCGGGGGCTTCTTGCGCCCGGTCTCCAGGAAGCCCGTGACCTTACCCACTGGTCGCCCCCACCAGCTCCGCGAAGGTGGGCTCCCGGCCCTCGGCGCGGGCCCGCGCCTCGGCGGCGAGGACGCGCCGGTACTCCTTGGGCATCACCTTCACGAACTTCGGCCGGACGTCGAGCCAGCCGGCCAGGATCCGCGCCCCGCAGGTGGAGCCCGTGTAGCGGACGTGGCGCTCGATCAGGTCGCGGACCAGGTCGATGTCCTCGGCCTGGTCCAGGGGCTCGAGGTCCACCATCTCCAGGTTGCAGCGGCGCTTGAAGTCGCCGTCCGCGTCCAGCACGTAGGCGATGCCGCCCGACATGCCGGCGCCGAAGTTCCGGCCGGTGGGCCCCAGGACCACCACCCGGCCGCCCGTCATGTACTCGCACCCGTGGTCGCCGACCCCCTCCACCACGGCGAGGGCGCCGCTGTTCCGCACGCAGAAGCGCTCGCCGGCCAGGCCCCGCACGTACGCCTCGCCGCTGGTGGCGCCATAGAGCGCCACGTTGCCGATGATGACGTTCTCCTCGGCGACGAAGGTGGAGGCGCGGGGCGGGAAGACGACGAGCCGGCCGCCCGACAGGCCCTTCCCCCAGTAGTCGTTGGCGTCGCCCTCCAGCACCATAGTGATGCCCCGCGGCACGAACGCGCCGAAGCTCTGCCCGGCCGAGCCGGTGAAGCGGAGGCGGATGGTGTCGTCGGGGAGGCCCTGCCCGCCCCAGCGGGACGTCACCTCGTAGCCCAGCATCGTGCCCACCGTCCGGTTCACGTTGCGGATGGGCAGGGCGAGCTCCACCGGGGTGCCGCGCTCGATGGCCTCCCGGCAGGCGGGGATGATCGTGGTGTGGTCCAGCGACTTCTCCAGCCCGTGGTCCTGCACGGTGACGCACCGGCGCGCCACCTCCGGCGGCACGTCGGGCTGGTAGAGGATCGAGGAGAGGTCGAGCCCGCGCGCCTTCCAGTGGTCGAGGGCCCGCTGGAAGTCCAGGCGGTCCACCCGCCCGATCATCTCGTCCATGGTCCGGAAGCCCATGGCGGCCATGTACTCCCTGACCTCCTGGGCCAGGAAGCGGAAGAAGTTGACCACGTGCTCGGGCTTGCCGGCGAAGCGCTTGCGGAGCTCCGGGTCCTGGGTGGCGATGCCCACCGGGCAGGTGTTGAGGTGGCAGACGCGCATCATCACGCAGCCCATGACCACCAGGGGGGCGGTGGAGAACCCGTACTCCTCGGCCCCCAGCAGGGCGGCAATGACCACGTCGCGCCCGGTCTTCATCTGGCCGTCCACCTGGACCACGATGCGGTCGCGGAGCTTGTTGAGCACCAGCACCTGCTGCGTCTCGGCGAGCCCCAGCTCCCACGGGATGCCGCCGTGCTTGATGGAGGTGAGGGGCGACGCGCCGGTGCCACCGTCGTGGCCCGAGATCAGGACCACGTCGGCGTGGGCCTTGGCCACCCCGGCCGCCACCGTCCCCACACCCACCTCGGCCACCAGCTTCACGTGGATGCGGGCCCGCGGGTTGGCGTTCTTCAGGTCGTGGATGAGCTGCGCCAGGTCCTCGATGGAGTAGATGTCGTGGTGGGGCGGGGGCGAGATCAGCTGCACCCCCGGGGTGGCGAACCGCACCCGCGCGATCCACGGGTAGACCTTGTGGCCGGGAAGCTGGCCGCCCTCGCCGGGCTTGGCCCCCTGGGCC
>JBBIOF010000014.1:0-15805 GCA_037443505.1 Candidatus Rokuibacteriota bacterium | reverse complement strand
GTCCGCACCGTCGCCGCCGCCGGCAACGGCGCCGCCCGTGCCGCGGCGCCGGCGACCGAGCCCCGGCGGGGTCTCGTCGTGTACGTCGACACCACCCGCATCGTCATCGACCTCACCGCGGCCGACGGCGTGCGGCCCGGCGCCGTGGTCAGCCTGCGGCGCGACAGGATCCCCATCGTCCATCCGGTGACCGGGGAAGTGCTCGGCGAGCTCGACGAGGAGGTCGGCACCGCGCGGGTGACCGAGACGCGAGAGAAGTTCTCGGTGGCAGAGATCCAGAGCGTGGCGCCGGGCTCGCAGATCCAGGTCCGGGACCGCGTCGTCCTCAAGTAGCGCCGCGGCGTGCCGACCCCGGCGCTCGAGCAGGTCCTCAAGGAGCGGGTCGCCGCGCTCGTCGGCGGCGACCTGGTCGCCGTGGAGGCGGAGATCCGCCGCCAGCTCGACTCGCCGGTCGCCCTCATCCAGGAGATGGGCGGCTACATCGCCGGGGCGGGCGGCAAGCGCCTGCGCCCCATGCTCCTGCTCCTGGCCGCACGGCTGGCCGGCTACCGGGGGCCCCGCTCGGTGCGCCTGGCCTGCGTGGTCGAGCTGCTCCACACCGCGACGCTGATCCACGACGACGTGGTCGACCAGGCCCCGCTCCGCCGCGGCCGGCCCTCGGCCAACGCCCAGTGGGGGGACGACGCCTCGGTGCTGGTGGGCGACCACCTCTACTCGAAGTCCTTCGCCATGCTGGTCCGGGACAACGACCGCGGGGTCATGGAGACCCTGGCCCGGGCCACGGTGTCGATGACCGAGGCCGAGGTGTTCCAGCTCGAGCGCAAGCGCAGCGGGATCACGACGGAGGCCGACTACCTCCGCATCATCACCCAGAAGACGGCGTCGTTCATCTCCGCCTGCTGCCGCATCGGGGGGCTGCTGGGTGCGCTGCCGCCCGACCAGGTGGACGCCCTCACCCGCTACGGCCTCCACATCGGCGTCGCCTTCCAGATCTCCGACGACTCGCTGGACTTCGTCGCCGACCCGGACCGGTTCGGCAAGGCCATCGGCAGCGACCTCCGCGAGGGCAAGCGCACGCTGCCCCTCATCGCCGTGCTCGACCGGGCCGCCGCGGCCGACGCCGAGCGCGTGCGGAGCCTGCTCCGGCGCCGCAGCCTGGCGCCGGCCGAGATCGAGGAGATCCGGCGCCTGGTGCTCGAGCACGACGGGGTCGAGTACGCGCGCTCGCGGGCGGCCGCCTACGTCCAGGCCGCCAAGGCCGACCTGGAGGTCTTCCCGCCCTCCGAGGAGCGGGAGGTCCTCTCCCTGATCGCCGACTTCGTCGTCGACCGCGACCGGTAGCCCAGCGCCTCACGACGGTGCAGATGGCACGGCGGCTCCAGGCCCGCGGTACCGTCCCGAGGCGCCTCGAGGTCGCAGCACCCACGATGGCCATCGTCACGCTGACGACCGATTTCGGTGCGCGGGACGGCTACGTGGCTGAGATGAAGGGCGTGATCCTGGGGCTCGTCCGTGCGGCGCAGCTGGTGGACGTCACGCACGAGGTGGCCCCGCAGCAGGTCCTGGAGGCCGCGCTCGTGCTGGAGGCGGTGGCGCCGCGGTTCCCGGCGGGCACCGTGCACCTCGCCGTGGTGGACCCGGGCGTGGGCACGGCGAGGCGCGGCCTCGTGGTGTCCGCGGGAGGCCACCTGTTCGTCGGCCCCGACAACGGGCTCTTCACGCCGTTCCTCAGGGGCGGGCGATGGGAGGCCTTCGCGCTGGAGGCTCCGGAGTACCGGCTGCCGCACGTGAGCCGCACCTTTCACGGCCGCGACGTCTTCGCTCCGGCCGCCGCGCACCTGGCGCTCGGGGTGCCGCCTGCGCGGTTCGGGCCCCCCGTGCGCGATCCCGTCCTGCTGGACTGGCCCGAGCCCCGCGAGATCGACGGAGGCCTCGCCGGGGCCGTCGTCCACGTCGACCGGTTCGGCAACCTGGTGACCTCGATCGGCGCCGCGCATCTCGCCGCGCTCGGGCCCGGCGAGGCCGCGGCGGTGCGCGTGGCCGGCCGCACCCTGCCGGTCGTCGGAACCTACGGCGACCTGCGTCCCGGCGACCTGGGCGCCCTGATCGGCTCGCGGGACCGCCTGGAGGTGGCGGTCCGGGACGGGAGCGCCGCCGCCCGCCTGGCCGTGGGCCCGGGGGCTCGGGTCGTCGTCAGCTGGAGGAGGACGCCGTCGAGGAGGCGCCGGCGGTGGAGCCGGTAGTTGCGGAGGATCCGGAGGACGGGGTGCTAGACTTCTCGGCGGATGCGGACGTCTTCTCCGCGCCCCTGTCGCCGCTCTTCTCGGCCTCGCGCGCCTTCTTGCGCGCCTCCGAGGGGTAGTCGGTGACGTACCAGCCCTCGCCCTTCAGGATGAAGGGGGCGGGGGAGAGCAGCCGCCTGAGCGGGCCTCCGCACGCCTCGCACCGTGTGAGGGGGTCCTCGGTGATCCGCTGCCGGACCTCGAACACTCGATGGCACTGACCACACTGGTACTCGTACGTCGGCACGATTCTGAACGGTACATGGGAGGATTCGGGGTGTCAAGACAACCGGGCCTCTGGCTCGCGATGCTGCTGGTCCTGCTGGCCGGCTGCGCGACTGCCGAGCAGAAGGAGGTGCAGCGGCTCCAGGCGCGCGCCGCGTACGAGCGCGGGCTCGGCCACCTCGAGCGCAAGGAGACCGCGCTGGCGCTGAGCGCCATCCAGGAGGCGGTCGGCCTCGACGGCGCCGTGGCCGTCTACTGGAACACCCTCGGCTGGATCTACCTCCAGCTCGCCCGGCCCGATCTCGCCCTGGGGCCCTTCACCAGGGCGGTCGAGCTGGACGCCACCTACGGCGAGGCCCAGGTGAACGTGGGCGTGGCCCTGGCCGAGATGGGGCAGTGGGAGCAGGCCCTGGACGCCTACCGCAAGGCCCTGGCCCTGCCGACCCTGTCGAGGCCCGACCTCGCCTACCACAACATGGGGGTGGCCCTCCTCAACCTCAAGCGCTACCGGGAGGCGGAGGAGGCGCTCCGCTTCGCCATCGGCCTGGATCCGAAGATGGCCGGGGCCTACTACAACCTGGGCCTCGTCCTGCTTGCCGAGGACCGGAAGGACGATGCCAAACTGGCGTTCCGCCGCGTCAGGGAGCTTGCGCCGCAGTCCCCCTTCGGCCAGGCCGCCGTCCAACGTCTCAAGGATCTGGGTGAGGGGGGCTGACGGTCCGGATAAGCGGACCGGATCGTGCCAGGAAGGCAGAATTCGCTTGACGTTGGTGCGCACGCTCGTGTAAATCTGATCCCGCTGTCCGCAGTGTGCGCAGGTGTTGGTGCTGGACCCGCGTGATGCAGTTGAAGCAACTCACCACCACATTGAGGAGGCGGTACATGAGGAGAGCTGTCGCAGTCCTCGTGGCCGTGCTCGTCACCCTCGGGATCGCTGCCCCGCAGGCCTACGCACAGGCCGCGGCGGCCCCGCCGGCCCCCAAGGTGACGATCAGCGGCCTGGTCGACTTCGTCGCCACGCTGTACAAGAACTGGTCGGGCGGAAGCTGCTCGACCGCCAGTCCGGAGGCGTGTGACGTCACCGACGGCGGGAAGGACAGCGGATTCTATTCCCGCGAGCGCGGCGTGTTCACGCTCACCGGCGAGATCGGCAAGTCCAGGGGCGTCCTCGCCCTGGAGTTCGACTTCACCAACGGCCAGGGTACCGTCGCCCCCGGCACGTCGGCCGGCTTCGACCTCGACACTGACGTCGCCGGCTTTGCAGAGGTGAAGTGGCTGTACGTCGAGACGCCAATCACGGGTGCCGGCTCGCTGATGCCGTTCATTCCGGTCGCTACCATCGGCCGGTTCGGCGGTCAGCCGGCCCGTGGCCACAACTACAAGCCGGGCATCCTGTTCAGCGGCGACTTCCCGGGCGTGACGCTCGAGACGACCTGGGCGCCGAACCTCCGGTCGACCCTCACCTTCGCCCAGCTCCGGGAGTCCATGGACGAGGTTCTCGGGCCTGGCGCGACCGAGTCCTGGGCGCTGCTGGCCAGTGTCGAGGTCGACATCTTCAAGGGCCTGACGGTCAAGCCGACGTATGCTTTCACGGAGATGCAGGGTGGGAGCGGCAACAGCTTGCTTGGTCTTCCGGCGGTGGACGGTCTGAACCCCAACGGCACCAGCCTCCGGACGCACCGCCACACCCTCGGCGCCGAGGCACGGTGGACGGCCGGGCCCTGGTCGCTGCAGCCGACCTTCTTCTACCAGTGGGGCGAGCAGGAGTGCATCGTCAACATCGGCGGCTGCACCGTCACCAAGGACGTGGACATCTCCGCGTGGATCGCTGACGTCATCGGCGGGTTCCGCACCGGTCCGCTGACCATCGAGGGCCGGGTCATGTGGACGTCGGGCAACGACGCCAGCGACCGGCCGCGGAACGGCGACGACATCGAGTATTACCGCCCGATCAACCCCGGCTTCACGTACCTGTCAGGCTGGTCGGAAATCTGGACGTCCGGTATCGTCGACTATGCCACCGCGCTGCTGGCTGGCGTGCCGGGCGCCTCGATGCGGACGTCGCCGAGCTACGACAAGTATGGTCGCATCTTCCTCGGGCTGGCGGCCGACTACGCGCTGACCCCAGCGTTCGTGCTCCGCGCCATCGCCAACTGGAGCTGGACGGACGAGGACGTGGACACCAACGGCAGCACGGTCACCAGCAACGGCCTCAGGTCCACGACGGGTGGCGACGAAAGCTACCTCGGGATGGAGCTCGGGGCGGGCTTCACGTACCGCTTCGCTCCGAACGTGGCGTTCGATCTCATGGGCGCCTACCTGTGGGCCGGCGACGCGCTCAACCATACGCTGCGTGGTGGAAACGAGCGCGACGCTGACGACGTCTACAAGGTCTCCAGCCGCGTGCGGGTGACCTGGTAGTCGAGTAGCGGAGCAGCACGGGGCGGGCATGGGCACTCCCCATGCCCGCCCTTTTTTGTGTGGGTGATATAGTCTGCTGGTGATGTCCCGGCCGGTCAGGGTCCTCGGGTGCTCCCTCGCGGTCACGGCGCTCGTGGTGTGCGCGTGGAGCGCTCCCGGGTCCGGCCAGACCCCCGAGCAGCCGGCCCAGGCGCCGGCGTCCTTCAAGGTGCTGGCCGACCAGGTGGCCGGCCTCTTCCCGGCGCTCCAGACCGAGGTAGTGGAGGTCTCCGGGAGCCGCGTTACGCTGGCCAGCGGGCGGGCGCAGGGCGTCCAGCCGGGGCTCGAGTTGACGGCGTTCCGCGAGGGCCGGGAGCTCTACCACCCGACCACCAAGAAGCTCCTGGGCCGGACCGAGGAGACGCTCGGTCGGCTGGTGGTGACGGAGGCGTTCGAGGCGTACTCGGTGGCGACCCTGGTCGGCGAGGGTTCGGGCAAGCTCCAGCCCGGCGACAGGGCCCGGGTCTCGGCCGGCAAGGTGCGGCTGACCGTGGTCGCCCTGACGTCGGGAGCGCGCTCCCGGCTGGTGGAGGCGGCCACCTACGAGCTGGTGCAGGAGCTGGAGCGGACGGGCCGCTTCCAGGTAGGCTTCGGCGACCAGGTGGCCGTGTGGCTCGGGCAGGAGAAGATCGCCCCGGAGGAATTCATGCGGGGCAAGGGCTCGCGGGCGGCGGCCGAGCGGTTCAAGATCGCCCACCTCCTGGCCCTGCACTTCACTACGGCCCAGGGCAAGCCCTTCATGGACGTCCGGCTCTTCTCGCCAGCCCTGGACGCGCCCGTGCTGCAGAGCGCGCTCTTCGTGCCGCCGTCGGTCAAGCCGGCGCCCGCGCAGCAGTTCTCCGCGGGGCCGGGGTCCCCGGTCGTCAGGGCCGAGCGGCGCTCGCTCCTCGAGCGGCTGCTCTCGGGCGATTTCGAGCCCAACCGGTACTCCGCCAGCGCGGCCTCCATCCCCATCCGGTCGGTCGCGACATTTCCCTTCATCGTGATGTCGATGGACGTGGCCGTGGCCCCGGCCGACAAGGTCCCCAGGATCACGCTCACGGACGGCCAGCGGGTGTTCCTGTACCGGCTCAAGGACCAGGTCCTCGAGGCGGAGTGGACGTACGACAAGCTGATGGCGGGGAAGATCCTCAGCGTCCAGTTTGCCGACCTGAACGGCGACGGTGTGCTGGACGTGGTGGTGAACCGCCAGGACCACAAGGTCGGTATGCTGTCGTACATCCTGACCACGCGGAACGGGCGTCCAGTCGTCCTGGCGCAGGACGTCCCGGTGATCCTGCTGGCCGTGGACGTGCAGGGAGACGGGGTCGCGAGGACGCTCTGGGGTCAGCGGTACGATCCCGAGAAGTTCTGGACCCGCGGGACGGCCTATCGCTACGTGCTCAAGGACCACGACGTCTCGGTGGCCGGCCAGGTGCTTGTGCACGCCACGTTCCGGCCCACCGGCGCCGCCTTCGCGAACATCGCCGGCAAGGAGCGGGTGCTGGCATTCGTGGACGAGCAGAGCCGGCTGATGATCACCACGGCGGCCGGCCAGGAGCTGTGGCGGTCGCTGTCGGCGGTGGGTGGCGGGTTCGCCCAGGGCCAGGTCCAGGTGCCGATGCTGATGACGATCGTGGACAGGTTCTTCACGTTCGAGCCGAACCCGGTCGCGGTGGACCTGGACGGCGACGGGGTGCAGGAGATCGTGGTCCCGGTGAACCAGGACGAGTCCGGCCGCATGGCCGTCGTCTTCCGGGGGCCGGCAGGGTACCGGATGCAGGTCGTCAGTTCCGGCTTCGAGGGCCTCGTGACCGGGCTGGGCGCCATCCCCGGCGAGGGCGGCCCCTCGCTGGTGGCCGCGGTGCTCCGGCGCACGGGCGTCTGGAGGAACCAGGGCGACACCCAGATCATCATGACCGTGCCGGAGTAGGTCCCGCCCCCGGTCCGCCTTCCGTGCCCCGGTGACCCCGTGATCCACTCGTACCGGACGGTCGTGCCGCGCATCCACCCCACCGCCTTCGTCCACGAGTCCGCCCACGTCATCGGCGACGTCGAGCTGGGCGAGGATGCCAGCGTGTGGTTCTGCTCGGTGCTGCGGGCGGACGTCAACGCGATCCGCATCGGACGGGGCACGAACATCCAGGACGGTACGGTCATCCACGTGAACCGCCGCGGCCAGCCCACCGTCCTCGAGGAGTTCGTCACTGTCGGCCACGGGGCGCGGCTGCACGGCTGCCACATCGCCTCGCACTGCCTGGTCGGGATCGGGGCCATCGTGCTGGACGGCGCGGAGCTGGGCGAGGAGTGCCTGGTCGCCGCGGGCTCGGTGGTCGCCCCGGGCACCAAGGTGCCGCCGCGGAGCCTCCTGATGGGCACGCCCGCACGTGTCCGCCGGGAGATCACGGAGGAGGACCGGGAGCTCATCCGGCGGTCGGCCCGGAACTACATCGCGCTCAAGAACGACTACATGGGGGCCTCGTGAGGCCGGGGGCCGGCTTTCCGGCCGGGCGGCGAGGGGCTAGACTGGCGCCATGAGCCAGGACCTCCGGTATCCGGCCGGCACCGCGCCCGGATCGCTCACCTACGAGGACTACTGCGCGCTTCCCGACGACGGTCTCCGCCACGAGGTCATCGAAGGGTTCCTGTTCAGCGAGCCCTCCCCGCGCCGCGCCCACCAGCGGGTGTTGCTGAACCTGGCGGCCCTGCTGCAGGCCCACGTGCGCGAGCAGGGGCTCGGCGAGGTGTACCTCGCGCCCTTCGACGTGGTCCTGGACCGGCGGACGGTGGTGGTGCCCGACCTGCTGTTCGTGGCGCGGGAGCGGGCCGGCATCGTGACCGAGCGGGCCGTGGAGGGCCCGCCCGACCTGGTCGTCGAGATCCTGTCGCCGGGGACCGCCGGCCGGGACCGGGTCGCCAAGCTGAACGCCTACGCCCGCCACGGCGTGCCGCACTACTGGCTGGTGGACCCCGAGGCCAGGACGCTGGAGGCCCTGGAGCTGGCCGGGAGCGGCTACCGCGTGGCGGCGGCCGCCGCCGCCGACGAGGGTTTCACTCCGGGGCTGTTTCCGGGGCTGGTGATCGCCCTCCCCGAGCTGTGGAGGTGATCCCCGTCAGGGCCGTCCGGGGCGTCCACGACATCCTGCCCGGAGCGACGCCGGCGTGGCAGCAGGTGGAGGCCACGGCGCGGCGGCTCTTCGAGGCCTACGGGTACCGGGAGATCCGCCTGCCCATCTTCGAGCGGACGGAGCTCTTCGCGCGCGGCATCGGCGAGGTCACCGACATCGTGCAGAAGGAGATGTACACGTTCCAGGACCGCTCGGGCGAGTCGCTCACGCTCCGCCCCGAGGCCACGGCCTCGCTCCTGCGCGCCTACATCGAGCACGGCCTGCACGTCCAGCCCAAGCCGGTGCGGCTCTACACCATCGGCCCCATGTTCCGCTACGAGCGCCCGCAGGCCGGCCGCTACCGCCAGTTCCACCAGATCAACGTGGAGGCGCTGGGCGATCCGCACCCGGCCCTGGACGCCGAGCTGATGGCCATGCTCATGGAGTTCTTCCGGGCGCTGGGGCTGGGGGGCCGCGTGGAGCTCCAGGTCAACTCCATCGGGGACGCCGCCTGCCGCCCGCGCTACCGGGAGGAGCTGGTCGCCTACCTCCGCCGGCACGCCGAGCGGCTCTGCGAGGAGTGCCGCGAGCGGACGGATCGCAACCCGCTCAGGGTGCTGGACTGCAAGCGGCCCGGCTGCCAGGCGGTGCTGGACGGAGCCCCGGCGTTCACCGACTTCCTGTGCGAGGCGTGCGCCGCGCACTTCGCCGCGGTGCGGCGCTACCTGGACGCCATGGGGATCGCCCACCGGGTGAACCGCCGGCTGGTGCGCGGCTTCGATTACTACGTGCGCACCACCTGCGAGGTGACCACCACCGAGCTGGGAGCGCAGAACGCCGTGGCGGGAGGCGGCCGCTACGACGGGCTCATCGAGCAGCTGGGCGGGCCGCCCGAGGCCGGCAACGGCTTCGCCATCGGCATGGAGCGCGTGGTCCTGCTCCTGGGCGACGCGGCCGTGGAGCCCAGGCCCCTGGCGCTCCTGATCCCCATCGGCGAGGAGGCGCTGGCGCGGCTCATGCCGGTGGCCCAGGCGGTCCGGGCCAGGGGCGTGGGGGTGGACCTCGGCTACGGCAGCCGCAAGCTCCGCGCGGAGCTGGAGCGGGCCAACAAGCTGGGGGTGGCCTACGCGGTCATCGTGGGCTCCACCGAGCTGGCGCAGGGGCGGGCCGTGGTGCGGGAGATGAAATCGGGCGAGCAGCGCACGGTGCCGCTGGACGGGCTGGCGGCCGAGCTGCTGGCCCTGGGAGGGCAGGCGTGACGGACAGCCTGGGCGACTGGCGGCGCTCCCACACCTGCGGGGAGCTCAGGGCGGCGCACGCGGGGCAGACGGTGACCCTGATGGGCTGGGCGCACCGCCGCCGCGACCACGGGGGCCTGATCTTCGTGGACCTGCGCGACCGGACGGGACTGACGCAGTGCGTCTTCAACCCGGCCACCAGCGCGGCCGCCCACGAGCGGGCCGCCTCCATCCGGAACGAGTTCGTGCTGGCGGTGCGAGGCGTCGTGGCGCGCCGCCCGGCGGGGACCGAGAACCCGAAGCTCGCCACGGGCGAGGTGGAGGTCCAGGCCGGCGAGCTCAGGATCCTGAACGAGGCCCGGGCCCTGCCCTTCCCGATCGAGGACCCGACCGAGGTCGACGAGCTGACGCGCCTCACCTACCGCTACCTCGACCTCCGGCGGCCGTCGATGTACCGGAACTTCGCCATCCGCGACGCCGTCTACCGGGCCACGCGCGACTACCTGCACCGCCACGGCTTCATCGAGGTGGAGACGCCGTTCCTGATCCGGACGACGCCCGAGGGCGCCCGCGACTTCCTGGTGCCGAGCCGGCTGAACCGAGGGAGCTTCTACGCCCTGGCCCAGTCGCCCCAGCTCTTCAAGCAGCTCCTCATGGTGGCGGGCTTCGAGCGCTACTTCCAGATCGTCCGGTGCTTCCGGGACGAGGACCTCCGCAAGGACCGCCAGCCGGAGTTCACGCAGATCGACATCGAGACGTCGTTCCTGGACCGTGACGACGTCCTGGCCCTCATGGAGGGGCTGGTCCGGGAGATGCTCCGGCGGGTGCACGGGGTGGCGCTGCCGGAGCCCTTCCCGCGGCTCACCTACGCCGAGGCCATGGAGCGGTTCGGCTCGGACAAGCCGGACCTCAGGTTCGGCATGGAGCTGGTGGACCTCACGGACCTGTTCCGCGGCGGAGAGTTCCAGGCCTTCGCCCAGGTCGCGGCGGAGGGGGGCGCGATCAAGGGCCTGCGGGTGCCCGGCGCCGGCGGGCTCAGTCGCAAGGAAGCCGACGACCTCGTGGCGACGGCCCGCACCTGGGGCGCCCGGGGCCTCGTGTGGGTCAAGGTCACCGAGGGCGGGCTCCAGTCCCCCATCGCCCGCTTCCTCGAGCCCGTGCGCGCCACGCTCCTCGAGCGCCTGGGCGCCGGCCCCGGGGACCTCCTGCTGCTGGTGGGCGACGAGCGGCTCGCGGCGGCGACCGTGCTGGGGAGGTTCCGGGTGGAGCTGGCCCAGCGGCACGGGCTGGTGCCCGCCGGGGGCTACGCGGTGCTGTGGGTGGTGGACTTCCCGCTGCTCGAGTGGAGCGCCGAGGAGCGCCGGTGGCAGGCCATGCACCATCCCTTCACGGCCCCGCGGGACGAGGACCTGCCGCGCCTCGAGAGCGACCCGGGGTCGGTGCTGGCCAAGGCCTACGACCTCGTCCTCAACGGCCAGGAGGTGGGCGGGGGCTCGATCCGCATCTTCCAGCAGTCCGTGCAGCAGCGGGTCTTCGAGCTGCTGGGGATCGGCAAGGAGGAGGCGCGGGCCAAGTTCGGGTTCCTCCTGGACGCCCTGGAGTTCGGCGCGCCTCCCATGGGCGGCATCGCCTTCGGCCTCGACCGCCTGGTGGCCGTCCTGGCCGGGCAGGACTCCATCCGGGAGGTCATCGCCTTCCCCAAGACGCAGAAGGGCGTGGACCCCATGACCGACGCGCCGGCCCCGGCGAGCCCCGCGCAGCTCCGGGAGCTGGGGATCGCCGTGGTAGACTGGGACGGGAAAACCACAGGAAGTTGAGCGAAGCAACGATCGTCACCCGCCGTATCTCGCTGGCCCCGGACGTGGACCTCCTGCCGCTGCTCGGGCGGAACGACGACCACCTCCGGACCCTGGAGGGCGAGCTGGACGTCCGGATCGTGGCCCGCGGCCACGAGATCATGGTGAAGGGCGACGAGCGCCAGGTGAGGAAGGCCGAGCGTGCCCTCACCCAGCTCGCCGAGCTCATCCGGTCCGGGGCGCCCGTCCGGAGCGTGGAGGTGCGGGCGGCCATCCGGATGCTGGAGGACGACGCCGAGGCCGACCTGAAGTCGGTCTTTGCCGACGCCATCCCGGTCCCCTCCCGCAAGAAGTGGATCGCGCCCAAGAGCCTGGGCCAGAAGCGGTACGTCGAGGCCATCCGCAACCACGACATGGTCTTCGCCATCGGCCCGGCCGGCACGGGCAAGTCGTTCCTGGCCGTGGCCATGGCGGTGTCGGCCCTCATGAAGCGGGAGGTGGCACGCATCGTCCTGACCCGTCCGGCCGTCGAGGCGGGCGAGCGGCTCGGGTTCCTGCCCGGCGACCTCTACGAGAAGGTGCACCCCTACCTCCGGCCCCTCTACGACGCCCTCTACGACATGCTGGAGGCCGAGAAGGTCGCGAGCCTCATGGAGAAGGGCGCCATCGAGGTGGCCCCGCTGGCCTACATGCGGGGCCGCACGCTGAACGACTCCTTCATCATCCTGGACGAGGCGCAGAACAGCACGGCCGAGCAGATGAAGATGTTCCTCACGCGGCTCGGCTTCAACTCGAAGATGGTGGTCACCGGGGACGTCACGCAGGTGGACCTGCCCGCGTCCCGGGGGTCAGGGCTCATCGAGGTGCAGACGGTCCTGAAGGGGGTCCCCGGGATCGCCTTCGTCTACTTCGACGACCAGGACGTGGTCCGCCACCAGCTCGTCTCCGCCATCATCCGGGCGTACGAGGCCCACGACGCCCTGCCCGGGAGCGGGACGGCGCGCGGCCGGGCGGCGCCGCCCGGGGCGGCGGGCGCGGAGGAAGCCTCCGCGGCCTCCTCCGGCTAGCTTGGCGTGCGCGGTCGAGGTTCACGGGCGCCTCGTCTCTCTGTCCCGGGACCGCCTGCGGCGGGCCGCTGAGCGGGCCCTCGCCGCGCTGGGCAGGGCGGCGGGGGACGTCGAGGTCCTGGTGGTGGACGACGGCGAGATCCGCCGACTCAACGCGCGCTTTCGCGGGGTGCGGCGGCGGACCGACGTCCTGGCCTTCCCCCTGGAGACGCCGGGGCTGGCCGCGACCCTGGTGGGGCAGGTGGTGATCTCGGCGGAGACCGCCGCCCGCCAGGCCCGCCGGCTCGGCGTTCCGACCGCGCTCGAGATGGACCTGCTCGTCACCCACGGCGTGCTGCACCTGGTGGGGTACGATGACCGGGATCCGGTCGAGGCACGGCTCATGCACGAGCGGGAGCGCGAGATCCTGACGAAAGGCGGGCGATCCAGGATTCCGGACCGCCTCTGGACCGGACTGCTGCCCGGTGGGGCACGTGGGCACCACGGGGGCGACTGAAGCGATGCGGGGCTCCGGGCGCCCCCCGCGTGTTCCAGCGAGGGGGGCCACGCCTCCCTCTCACTCCCCCGGCCCGACGCCCGGAGCGGCCCCCCGGGGCTTCAGGGCGGGCTTCGTCGCGCTCGTCGGCCGCCCCAACGCCGGGAAGTCCACGCTGCTCAATCGCCTGGTGGGCGAGAAGCTCGCCATCGTCTCGCCCCGGCTGCAGACCACGCGCAACCGGATCACCGGCATCCGGCACCTGCCGGGGGCGCAGGTGGTCTTCGTGGACACGCCGGGGCTGGCGCGGACGGGCGGCAAGCTGGGCGAGTTCATGCTGAAGACGGTGGAGCGGGCGCTCGAGGACGTGGACCTGGTCTGTGCGGTGGTGGACGCGACCGCGCGGGCGCACCCCGACCTCGAGGTGCTCGCCCTGCTGCGGGGGACGGCCGCACCCGCCTTCTGCGTGCTCAATAAGGTGGACGCGGTGCGGCCGAAGGCCGCGGTGCTCCCCGTGATCGACGCGTGGCGGGCGGCCCACCCGTTCCGGGAGATCGTGCCGGTCTCCGCGCTGGACGGCTCCGGCTGCGACGGGCTCCTCGACCTGATCGTCGGCGCGATGCCCGAGCACCCGGCCTACTTCCCGCCCGACGCCACCAGCGACCAGCCCGAGACCTTCTTCATCGCCGAGGTCGTCCGGGAGAAGGTGTTCCTCCTCACCCACGAGGAGGTCCCGTACGCGGTGGCGGTCCGGGTGGACCGGGTGGAGGAGCGCCCGGAGCGCCTGGACGTCCGCGCGACGATCTTCGTGGAGCGCGAGTCGCAGAAGGGCATCCTCATCGGGCGGGGAGGCTCCATGCTCAAGCGCATCGGCACGGCGGCGCGGCAGGAGCTGGAGGCCTTCTTCGGGATCAAGGTGTTCCTGGGGCTGACGGTCGCCGTGCGGCGCGAGTGGCGCAAGGACGAGCACGCCCTGCGCGAGTTCGGGTTCCTGCTGACGTCCTAGCTGGGGGGCGGACATGGAGCGGATCTGGAAGCGCCACTGGCCGGCGGGCATCGACGAGGCCGCCATCCGGCTGCCGGAGCGGACCCTGGCGGAGATCCTGAAGGACAACGCGCGGCGCGCACCCGGCAAGCCGGCCATCGTCTTCTACGGTCGGGAGGTGACGTTCGGGGAGCTGGACGAGGCCAGCGACCGCTTCGCCGGCTGGCTCCACCGCCGGGGCTTCCGGCCGGGGGACCGCCTGGCCATCTTCCTGGAGAACTGCCCGCAGTTCGCCATCGCCTACTACGGGGGCCTGAAGGCCGGAGCGATCAACGTCTGCCTCAACCCCATGCACAAGGCGACGGAGCTCGAGCACGAGTTCCAGGACTCCGGGGCCCGGGCGCTGGTGACCTCGGACCAGGCGTATCCCATCGTCGAGTCCATCCGGGGCAAGACGGCCCTGGAGGACGTGGCCGTCACGGCCTACCGCGACTACCTGCCGGCGGCACCCACGCTGCCGGTGCCGCCCTCGTTCCTGGAGCCCGGACGCGCCTGGCCGGAGACCGAGGACTTCGCCACGGTGGTGCGCACGGCGCCGGCGCTGCCCGCGCCGGTGCCCCGGCGCGCGGACGACACGGCCCTGCTCCAGTACACGTCGGGCACCACGGGCGTCCCGAAGGGCGCGGAGTTGACCCACGGCAACCTCACGGCCAACTGCGAGCTGCAGCGGGTCTACATCGGCCTCGACGAGCGGGACGTCCCGCTGGGCGTGCTGCCGTGGTTCCACATCACCGGCATGGAATGCCAGATGAACATGATGGCGTATTCGGGGGCGACCCTGGTGGCGCTGGGCCGCTTCGACCTGGAGACGGTGCTGCGGGCCATCCAGCACTACCGGTGCACCCTCACCACGCTCATCGCCACCATCAACGTCGCCATCGTGAACTTCCCCGGGACGAAGGCGTACGACCTGAGCTCCCTCCGCGCCTGCTTCTCCGGCGGCGCGCCGGTCCCCGCCGAGATCGCCCGGCGGTGGGAGGCCATCACGGGGTACCGGCTCATCGAGGGCTACGGGCTCAGCGAGACGACGGCGCCCACCCACGTCAACCCGCCTCACCGCCCCAAGTACGGGACGGTCGGCGTGCCGCTGCCGCTCACCGACGCGAAGATCGTCAGCCTCGAGGACGGCCGGACCGAGCTGCCGGTGGGGCAGTCCGGGGAGATCGTGGTGAAGGGGCCCATGGTGATGAAGGGCTACTGGCGCCGCCCGGACGCGACGGCCGAGGTCCTGCGCGACGGGTGGTTCTACACCGGCGACATCGGGCGGGTGGACGAGGAGGGCTACTTCACCATCGAGGAGCGGAAGAAGGACATGATCAAGGCCTCGGGGTACAGCGTGTTCCCCGCGGAGGTGGAGTCGATCATGTACCGCCACCCGGCCATCGCCGAGGTGGGGGTGGTGGGGGTACCCGACCCGTACCGCGGGGAGAACGTGCTGGCCTTCGTGGTGCTCCGGCCCGACGCGCGGGGCAGGGTCACCGAGGAGCAGATCGTGGAGTGGTGCCGGGCCGAGATGGCGGTCTACAAGGCGCCCCGGGAGGTGCGCTTCGTGGAGACGCTGCCCAAGACGGCCTCCGGCAAGATCCTCAAGCGCCTGCTCCGCGAGCAGGCCAGGCCCTGAGGCCGCGTGGCGCTCGGGCGGTCGGCGGCGGTGGTGGTGGGCAGCTTCCCGCTGGGGGAGAGCGACCGCGTGGTCACGTTCTTCTCGCGGGAGTTCGGCCGGGTGCGGGGCGTGGCGCGAGCCGCCCGCCGGATCAGGTCGCGGTTCACCGGCGCGCTGGAGCTCCTGACCCTGGGGGACCTGGTGTTCTTCGACAGCGGGCGCAGCGACCTGGTCCGCGTCGACCACTTCGACGTCCTGGAGCCCTTCCCGGGCATCCGCGGCGACCTGGACCGCCTGGGCCAGGCCGCGTGGATGGCCGAGTGCGTGGCGCGCCTGACGGCCGACCGGGACCCGAACGTCGCCGTCTACGGCCTCCTGGTGCGGGCGCTGCGCAGCGTGGACGCGGGCGCTCCGGCCCGCCGGGTGGCAGTGGTGTTCGGGCTCCGGTGCGTGGAGGCGCTGGGGCACCGCCTCCGCACGGACGCCTGCGTGGGGTGCGGCCGCCGGGGGCCCGCCGGCCGGGAGGTC
>JBBIOF010000013.1:0-15994 GCA_037443505.1 Candidatus Rokuibacteriota bacterium | reverse complement strand
GGGCCGGCGGCGGCCGCGCCCGTGCCCGTCCAGCGGGAGCTGTGGCAGCTCTTCGTGGCGCTGGCCGTGCTGCTGCTGCTGGCGGAGGGCCTGCTCTACTGGCGGAGGCAGACGGGCGGGCGGGCCGCGCTGCCCGTGGCCGTGGGCGACCGGTGGTCGCTGGCCCTGCGCGGCGCGCTGATCGTGGTGCTGGCGCTCACGCTGCTCAAGCCCACCCTGCCGCGCTGGGTGGACCGGCTCAACGTGGTCTTCCTCCTGGACCACTCGGACAGCGTGAGCCTGGCCGCCCGCGAGCGCGCGTACCGCTTCGCCGCCGAGGCGGTCAAGCACATGAAGAGCGGCGACCGGGCCGAGGTGATCGTCTTCGGCGAGCACGCGGTGGTCGACCAGCCCCTGGCCGCCCGCACGGTGCTCGAGCGGCCGAAGGCCGCGGTGCCTTCGCGCGGGACGAACGTGTTCCAGGCCATCCAGCTGGCCCTCGCCACCCTGCCGCCCGGGCAGGCCAACCGGATCGTGATGCTGAGCGACGGCCGGGAGAACGGCGGCAGCGGGCTGGCCGGCGCCCAGGCGGCCAAGGACGCCGGGGCGGACATCTTCTACGTGCCCGCGCCGCTCACCTTCGACCAGGAGGTGGTCGTCGAGTCCATGGTGCTCCCGCAGGAGGTGAAGTTCGGGGAGGCCTTCCAGGCCCGCGTCGTGGCGTGGAGCCTCAAGGACACCCAGGGACGCCTGAGCCTGTTCAGGAATGGGGAGTTCCTGGGCTCGCAGATCGTCCGGCTCAGCGCGGGCAAGAACGTCTTCGGCTACCGGCAGTCGCTGGACCAGAGCGGCATCCACGTCTACCAGGCCGCCATCGAGGTGGACGGCGACACCATCGAGGACAACAACCGCGCCGTGGGCACCGTGGTGGTGCGCGGGCGGCCGCAGGTGCTCTTGGCCGAGAAGGATCGGAGTCACGCGCAATCGCTGGCCGCCGCCCTGCGCTCCCAGAACATCGACGTCACCGTGGTGGAGGCCTCGCAGATCCCCAGGGACATGGCCGGGCTCACCCGGTACGACGGCCTGATCCTCTCCAACGTCTCCTCGCTCAAGCTCACCCGGGCCCAGATGACCACCATCCGCGACTACGTGCGGGACCAGGGGGGCGGGCTCATCATGGTGGGCGGCGAGGAGAGCTTCGGCCTGGGCGGCTACTACCGGACGCCGGTGGAGGAGGCCCTGCCGGTCACCATGGAGGTCCGGCAGAAGGTGGAGATCCCGAGCCTGGCGGTGGTCCTCTCCGTGGACCGCTCGGGCTCCATGGCCATGTCCACCGGGGACGAGAAGGTCACCAAGCTCGACCTGGCCAAGGAGGCCGCGCACCTGGTGGTGGACCTGCTGGACGAGCGCAACGAGGTCGGCGTGATGAGCTGGGACACCGAGTTCATCTGGGACGTCCCGGTCCGGCCGGCCAAGGACCGCGCCGCCATCCACCACGCCATCGCCACGGTCAAGGCCGGCGGCGGCACGGACGGCTACCCCGCGCTCAAGGAGGCCTACTCGGTGCTCTTCGAGCGCCCCGCCCTGCTCAAGCACGTCATCTTCCTCAGCGACGGGCAGATGACGAGGGGTGACTTCGCGGGCCTGCTCCGGCGCATGGCCAAGGACAAGATCACCGTCTCCACGGTGGCCATCGGCAAGGACGCCGACCTCCAGCTGATGCTGGACATCGCCAAGTGGGGGCGGGGGCGCTTCTACTACACGGAGGACTCCCAGACCATCCCGCGCATCTTCACCCTGGAGACGCAGCTCGCCTCCAAGGCCTCGCTGGTCGAGCAGCCCTTCAAGCCGCAGCTCACGGCCCCCGCGCACGAGGCCATGCAGGACATCGACTGGCGGGGCGTGCCGCCGCTGGGCGGCTACGTGGCGACCACGCTCAAGAGCACGGCCGAGCTGGTCCTGATGAGCCACCAGGAGGACCCGGTGCTGGCCACGTGGCGGTACGGCCTGGGCCGGGCCGCGGCCTTCACCTCCGACGCCAAGGCGAAGTGGGGGGTGCTGTGGCTCCGGTGGCGCGACTTCAACAAGTTCTGGGCGCAGCTCGTGCGCTGGACCCTCCGGAGCGGCTCGCGGAGCGACACGGTGGCCCAGCTGGAGCAGCGCGACCGGACCGGCGAGGTCGTGGTGGACGCCATCGACGGCAAGGGCGAGTTCATCAACTTCCTGGACGCCCAGGTCGGCGTGGTGGCCCCCAACCGGGAGCGCACCGTCATCGACCTCGAGCAGGTGGCCCCCGGACGCTACCGCGGGCGGTTCCCGGCCCCGCAGGAGGGCGTGTACCTGGTGGGGATGGCCCAGCGCCGGGGCGAGCAGGTCGTGGGCTCCCAGCTGGCGGGCCTGGTGGTACCGTATGCGCGGGAGCTGCGCGACCTCGGCGTGGACGAGGCGCGCCTGAGAGAGCTGGCCGAGCTGACGGGCGGGGGCGCGCTGACCGAGCCGCGCGAGGCGTTCCTGCGCGGCCGGCGGCAGTCGAGGATCGCGGTGGACATCTGGCCGTGGCTGGTGGGCCTGGTCGCGGTCATGCTGGTGCCCGAGATCGCGCTGCGACGTCTCGGTCCCGGCGCGCTGCGGCGGCTGGGCGCCCTCGGGCGCCGGGCCGGGGCGCCGGGTCCCGAGGCTCCCGGAGGGACATGATGCGTGAGCTGGCGCGCGCGCTCCGGCTTCCGCTCGGCGTCTCGGCCGTCCTCGGTCTCGTGCTGGCCGGTGCGGGGGACGCGGCGGTGAAGCCGCGGCTGGTCCTCATCGTCCCGTTCGACGCCAGCGCGCTCCCCGCGGACGAGCGGTGGATCGGCGAGGGGATCGCCCAGGTCCTGAGCCTGGCGCTCGCCCAGCATCCTGCCTTCGTCCAGGTGGACCGCACGCGCCTCAGGACGCTGGGACAGCCGGAGGCGTGGGGCGAGTCGGTGGTCGCCCAGGCGGCCCGCACGCTGCGGGCGGACGCGGCGCTCTACGGTCAGGTATCGAGGTCGGGGACCGACTTCGCCGTGAGCCCACGCCTGCTGGAGGTCAAGGGCGCGGGCGGCGAGACGCTGACGCTGGAGCCGCTCACGGCGGCCGCGGGGGACCTGCCGGGGCGCCTGGCCGACCTGCCCGTGGCCTACGCCCGCACCCTCAAGGTGCCGGTCACGGACGCGGAGCGGACGCGGATGGAGAAGGCCGCGCGGCCCACCCGGTCGGCGCGGGCCTTCGAGCTGTTCGCGCGGGGGCAGATGGCCGCGTGGCGGGGCGGCCAGGAGGGCAACGAGAGCGCGGCCGACCTGCTCTCGCGGGCCATCGAGGCGGACCCCGCGTTCGTGGTGGCGCAGTACACGCTGGGCATGGTCCACCAGGCGCTGGGCAACCGGTGGAAAGCAGCCGCGCAGTTCCGTGCCTCGACGCAGCTCGACCCGACGTTCCCCGAGCCCTACAAGGCCCTGGGCGACCTGTTCCTGGCGGCGCCGCGGCGGCTCTTCGACCAGGCCGTGGAGGCCTACTCGAAGGCCATCGAGCTGCGGCCCTTCTACGCCGAGGCCCACGTGGGGCTGGGTGACGCGCGGGCGGCCAAGGGCGAGGTGGACGCCGCCATCGCCGCCTACCAGAAGGCCCTGGCCTTCAACCCGCTGAACCCGCGGGTGCACATGAGCCTGGGCAAGATCTACTACGGCGAGAAGGGCCTCTACTACGAGGCCGTGAACGCGTACAAGCGGGCCATCGAGCTGGACCCGGGCTCGGTGGAGGCCCGGATGGGGCTGGGCGAGGTCTACGAGGACAAGGGGCTCTACCGGGAGGCCATCGACGAGTACCGGCGGGTCATCGACCTCGACGCCCGGCACACGGGGGCGATGTACAACCTCGCCATCGTCTACGAGAAGGTGGACCCCCGGGAGGCCATCACCCAGTGGGAGCGGTACATCGCCATCGCCTCACAGCTGCCGTCCGAGAAGGACTGGGTCGACGTGGCCCGGCAGCACCTCAGGAAGCTGAGGAACCAGATCAAGGAGTAGCCAGGAGGGCCTGGAGCTTCGCGCGATCGAAGCCGACGACCACCTGGCCGTCGACGACGATCACGGGGACGGCCATGCGTCCGGTGAGACGGACCAGCTCCTCTCGTGCGGCGGCGTCCTCGACGACGTTGACGTCCCGGAACGGAACACCCTGAGACGAAAGAAACTCTTTCGCCGCGCGGCACGGCCCTCACGTGGGGCTCGAGTAGACCACGACGGACCGCTGGTTCATCCCATCCTCCCCTCGGGGCGTCCCGGCGATCCACCATGCCGCGCCCACGGGCATCCGAGGTTATGATGCGTGACTGTGCCCCCCGGGTTCAAGGCTTCCGGGGCCCTCGAGGGAGGAGCGCGTGGACGAGCTGAGACGGGACCCCACACGGGGCCGGTGGGTGCTGATCCGGCCCAAGGCGAAGGCGCCGGAGGCGTCGGCCTGCCCGTACTGCCCCGGCGCCGAGGCCGGGACCAAGGAGATCGCCGCCTACCGCAAGGACGGCTCGCCGCCCAACACGCCGGGGTGGAGCGTGCGCGTGGTGCCGGCCGGCGACCCCTACTTCCGGGTGGAGCGGGAGCTGGTCCGCGAGGGCGTGGGGATGTTCGACATGATCACCCCCCGCGGCGCCAGCGAGATCATCGTGGAGTCGCCCCACCACGACGACACGCTGGCCACCATGGACCCCGACCGGGTCGAGGGCGTGCTCTGGATGTACCGCGACCGGCTGCTCGACCTCAAGCGGGACAACCAGATCCGGGACATCCTGATCTCCCGCCACCACAAGAAGCCCGGGGTGCCGCCGCACCACCCGTACTCGCGCGTGACCGCCATCCCCATCGTCTTCGACGAGATGCGCCGGGAGCTGCGCGAGGCCCGGGAGTACTACCAGTACAAGCGCCGCTGCCTCTACTGCGACATGCTCCGGCAGGAGATCGGGGCCGAGGAGCGGGTGGCGCGGTTGACGCCGTCCTTCGTCGCGCTGGTGCCCTACGCCGCCCGCGGCGCGCTGGAGACGTGGATCATCCCCCGCAGGCACGGCTGCTCCTACGAGGAGGCGCTCACGCCGGAGAACGCCCCCGAGCTGGCCCGGCTGGTGTCCCAGTACTTCCGGACCCTCGCCAAGAACTTCGGCGATCCCGGCTACGAGATGGTCCTGCACACCGCTCCCAACCTCCGCTCCCGCATCCTCCAGGGCGACTGGGCCACCATCAGGGACGACTACCACTGGCACCTGGAGATCGTGGTCCATCCCGAGCGGGCCAACCGGGTGGGGGGGATCTTCGTGACCGAGAAGTTCCCCGAGGCCACCGCCGCCGAGCTCAGGGACGCCTGGGAGGAGACCCCCCCGGCCTGACCGGCCTGGTCCGGGCGGGACGGGATGCGGCGACGCCTGCCGGGGATCGCCTGAACTGACGGGTGGTTGGCTTGACAGGCCCGCCCGGTTTGTGACAGAATCCGACTGAAACAGTCGCCGATATAATCTGTCGGGGATCCTGACCGGATCGGTGGACAAAGGGGGACGGCGACATGCTGCGCTTCACCAAGCGCGCCGACTACGGCCTGATGGCGATCCACTACATCGCCGCGCACGAGACGCTGGGCGCGGTGAGCGCGAAGCGGATCGCCGACGAGTTCGCCATCCCCCACGAGCTGCTCGCGAAGATCCTCCAGCGCCTGGCCAAGCAGCGCCTGATCGTGAGCCAGAACGGGCCCAAGGGGGGCTACGTCCTCGCCCGGCGCCCGCGGGACATCACGGTGGGGCAGGTGGTGCGGGCCCTGGAGGGCCCGATCAACATCGTGAGCTGCCTGGAGGACAGCGACTGTCCGCAGATGCAGCGGTGCACGTTGCGGCGCCCGGTCCGGAAGATCCAGGCCGCCATCAGCCAGATGCTCGACACGATGAGCCTGGCCGAGCTGGTGGGTGAGGACGTGCCGGAGCTGCTGGCGATCAAGGGATGAGGAGAGCGAATCGATGGCGCTGAAGTTCCCGATCTTCATGGACGCGCAGTCGACCACCCCCTGCGACCCGCGGGTGGTGCAGGCGATGCTGCCGTACTTCACCGAGAAGTTCGGGCACCCCGCGAGCCGCAACCACCCCTTCGGCTGGGAGGCGGAGGCGGCCGTGGACGAGGCCCGCGGGAAGATCGCCAGGCTCATCGGCGCCCGCGACCCGAAGGAGATCGTGTTCACCTCCGGCGGCACCGAGGCCATCAACCTGGCCCTGAAGGGGACCGCGGAGATGTACCGCGAGAAGGGGACCCACATCGTCACCACGGCCATCGAGCAGCGGGCCGGCATCGACACCTGCAAGCGCCTGGAGCGCCAGGGCTTCCAGGTGACCTACGTGCCGGTCCAGCCCAACGGGCTGGTGGACCCCGAGGACATCCGCAAGGCGCTCACCGACCGCACCATCCTGATCTCCGTGATGTTCGCCAACAACGAGATCGGGACCATCCAGGACATCGCGGCCATCGGCCGGCTGGCCAAGGAGAAGGGCATCGTCTTCCACACCGACGCCACGCAGGCGGCGGGCAAGATCCCCGTGGACGTGGAGGCGATGGGCATCGACCTCCTGTCGTGCACGGCCCACCTGATGTACGGGCCCAAGGGCGTGGGGGCGCTCTACGTGCGGCGCAAGGGACCGCGCGTGAGGATCGCGCCCCTGCTGGACGGGGGCGGGCACGAGCGCGGCATGCGGTCCGGGACCCTGCCGGTGCCCCTGTGCGTCGGCTTCGGGGTGGCGGCCGAGCTCTGCCGGGAGGGCATGGCCGAGGAGAGCCGGCGCCTCGGCGGGCTCAGGGACCGGCTGCAGGACGCGATCCTCTCCAACGTGGAGGAGGCGTTCCTCAACGGCGACCCCGAGCGGCGCCTGCCCCACAACCTGAACGTCTCGTTCGCGTACGTGGAGGGGGAGTCGGTGCTCATGGGGCTCAACCGGGAGGCGGCCCTGAGCTCGGGCTCGGCCTGCACCTCCGCGACGCTGGAGCCCTCGTACGTGATCGCAGCCCTGGGCGCCAGCACCGAGCTGGCCCATTCGTCGATCCGCTTCAGCCTCCACCGGTTCAACACCGAGGAGGAGGTCGACTTCGTGGCCGCGCGGACCATCGAGGTGGTCCGGCGGCTGAGGGAGATGTCGCCGCTCTGGGAGCTGGCGAAGGAAGGCGTGGACCTCAAGTCGATGCAGTGGAAGGCCGAGTAAGGGGGCACGGGAGATGCCATACAGCGACAAGGTGGTGGACCACTACAACAACCCGCGCAACGTGGGCTCCTTCCCCAAGGAGACCCCGGGCGTGGGCACGGGGCTCGTCGGCGCGCCGGAGTGCGGCGACGTGATGAAGCTCCAGATCAAGGTGAACCTGCAGACGGGCGTCATCGAGGACGCGAAGTTCAAGACGTTCGGCTGCGGGAGCGCCATCGCCTCGTCGAGCCTGGCCACCGAGTGGCTCAAGGGCAAGACGGTGGACGAGGCGGCGCGGATCAAGAACACGGACATCGTGAACGAGCTGAAGCTGCCGCCCGTGAAGATCCACTGCTCGGTCCTGGCCGAGGACGCCATCAAGGCGGCGCTGGCGGACTACCAGGCGCGGTGGGGCGCGGCGGCGCCGGCCGGGGCGGCGACGACCACCGAGTAGGAGGCGAGGGAGCGATGGCGCTGTCACTGACGGAGGCTGCCGTCAAGCAGGTGAAGGAGCTCAAGCGGGCCCAGAACCTGGGGGACGAGGTGTTCCTCCGGATGGGCGTGAGGGGCGGGGGCTGCTCGGGCATGTCGTACTCCCTGGAGTTCGACAACGAGCTGACGCCCCACGACCGCGAGTTCGAGATCGACGGTCTGAAGGTCGTCTGCGACAAGAAGAGCTACCTGTACCTGAACGGCACGACGCTCGACTACGTGCAGCAGGGGTTGACGGGCGGCTTCACCTTCCTCAACCCCAACGCCAAGTCGAGCTGCGGCTGCGGCTCGTCGTTCTCGGCGTAGCCGGGCCGGCCGCGGTCGAGACGAACGGGCCCGGCGGAGGGCCCGTTCTCATTTTGGGGGCTCGCTGACGGGAGACGGGACGGGGGGATGAACCACTTCGAGGTGTTCGGGCTTCCCCGGCGGCTGGGGATCGACGCCGCGGAGCTGCAGCGGCGGTTCTACGAGCTGTCGCGGCGGTACCACCCTGACTTCCACCACGGGGCGGGGCCCGAGGCGCAGGCCCGGGCGCTGGAGGCGTCCGCGCGGGTGAACGCGGCGTACCGGACGCTGCGCGACCCCATCGCGCGCATCGAGTACCTGGTGCGGCTCGAGGAGGGGCGCGAGGCGGCGGCCGAGGAGGCCCCGGCGAAGCCCGCGGCGCCGCCGGAGCTGCTGGAGGAGATGTTCGAGATCCAGGAGGCGCTGGCCGAGGCGAAGGCCGGGGGGCTCGACGACGCGGGGCGCCGCGGGCTCCAGGCCCTGCGGGAGCGCCTCCGGGAGCGCCTGCGCCGGGAGGAGGAGCGCCTGACGGGGCCCCTGACCGCCGCCTGGGACGACGGGGGCGAGCGGCGCGGGCTGCTCGAGGCCTTCAAGCAGGGGCTGGCCGCGCGGGCCTACCTCAGGACCGTCATCGACGACCTGACGGAGGCGCTGGGCGAGGGGACGGAGGGGCATGTCGCGCATCGTCGGCATTGATCTCGGCACCACGAACAGCCTGATCGCCGTCGTGGACGAGCGGACCGGCCTGCCCCGGGTCATCCCGGACGCCGACGGGCGCGTCCTGCTCCCGTCGGTGGTGGCCTTCACCCCGGACGGAGTCCTGGTCGGGGAGGCGGCCCGGCGGCAGCTCGCGCGCCGCCCGGCGTCCACCGTGTACTCGGTGAAGCGTCTCATGGGGCGGGGCTACGAGGACGTGCGGGACGAGCTGCGCTACTTCCCCTTCGAGGTCATCCCCGGCGACGGCATCGTGCGCCTGCGGGTCGGCGGCCGCGAGGTGACGCCGCCCGAGGTGTCGGCCGCCATCCTCCGGGCGCTCAAGGACCGGGCCGAGGCGCACCTCGGGGAGCCCGTGGAGCAGGCCGTCGTCACCGTGCCGGCCTACTTCAACGACAGCCAGCGCCAGGCCACCCGCGACGCCGGGCGCATCGCGGGCCTGGACGTGGTCCGCATCGTCAACGAGCCCACGGCCGCCGCCCTGGCCTACGGGCTCCACCGGCTCCACCGCGGCACGATCGCGGTCTACGACCTGGGCGGCGGCACCTTCGACATCTCCATCCTCCGCGTGAAGGACGGGATCTTCGAGGTGCTCGCCACCAACGGGGACACGCACCTGGGCGGCGACGACCTGGACCGCGCCATCGTCCTCCACCTCCTCGACGACATCCGCAGCCGGTACGGCCGCGACCTCGCCGGGGACCCCGAGGCGATGCAGGAGCTCCGGCTCGGGGCCGAGGCGGCCAAGATCCGGCTGTCGACCGAGGAGCGCACGGCGCTGACGCTGCCGTTCGAGGACTTCACGTACCACGCCCAGCTCACGCGCGCCGAGGTGGAGCGCCTGGTGGAGCCCCTGGTGGCGCGCACCCTGGGGCCCTGCCGCCAGGCCCTGGCCGACGCGGGCCTGACCGCCGGACAGATGGACGAGGTGGTGCTGGTGGGCGGCTCCACGCGGGTGCCGCTGGTCCGCCGGCGCGTGGAGGAGCTGTTCGGCCGCACCCCGCACAGCCGGCTCGACCCCGACCAGGTGGTGGCCCTGGGCGCCGCCGTCCAGGCGCGGATCCTGGCGGGGGGCATCACCGACATGCTGCTGCTCGACGTGACCCCGCTCTCGCTGGGCCTGGAGACGCTGGGGGGCATCGTGAGCGTCCTCATCCCGCGCAACACGACCATCCCCACCAGCGCCCGCGAGATGTTCACCACCTCGGTGGACGGGCAGACCGTGGTGGACATGCACGTGGTCCAGGGCGAACGCGAGCTGGCCCGCGACTGCCGGTCGCTCGCCCGCTTCGAGCTGCGCGGCATCGACCCGATGCCCGCCGGCATGCCCCGGATCGAGGTGACGTTCCTCATCGACGCCAACGGCATCCTCCAGGTCACCGCCCGGGAGCTGCGGACGGGGAAGGCCGCGTCGGTGGAGGTGAAGCCCAGCTACGGCCTCAGCGAGGCCGACGTGGAGCGCATGGTGGAGGAGTCCTTCCAGTACGCCGAGGCCGACGTGGAGGCCCGGCTGCTGATCGAGGCGCGCAACGAGGCGGACACCGTGATGACGCACGTCCGGCGGGCCCTCCGGCAGGCCGGCGACCTGGTGTCGGCCGAGGAGCGGGGCCGGATCGAGGCGGCCCTGGCCGACCTGGAGCGCGTCCGGCCGGGCTCCGACCGGGACCTGATCCTGGACCGGACGACCGCCCTCAACCGCGCCACCGAGCACCTGGCCGAGGTGATGATGGACGCCGCGCTGCGCGGCGCCCTGGGCACCCGGCGGGCCGCCGAGATCATGGCCGGGGGAGGCGGAGGCGCGAAGCCCCGTCCCCCGGAAGGGGAGCGCTGATGGCGCTGCACAAGGTGACGTTCCTCCCGCTGAACGTGACCGTGGAGGTCGACGACGAGAAGTACCCCCTCGCCGACCACGGCAAGCCGGGATCGATCCTGGACATCGCGCTGGCCCACGACGTCCCCCTCGAGCACAACTGCGGCGGGGTCTGCGCGTGCACCACCTGCCACGTCATCGTGCGGGAGGGCGAGGAGAACCTGTCCGAGATGCAGCCCGACGAGGAGGACCGGCTGGACATGGCCGAGGGCCTGACCATCCACTCGCGCCTGGGCTGCCAGGCCGTCGTGCGGGGCGACGTGGTCGTGGAGATCCCGAAGTGAGGCCCGTTCGGGCGGGGGTCCGGGGGCCGTGCCTCCGGCCCAGGAGGCGGCTACAATGGCGTTGACCTGGCATGACGCCGAGGAGATCGCGCTGGCGCTGAGCGAGCGGTTCCCCGACACCGACCCGCTGACCGTCCGGTTCACGGACCTGCACCGGTGGGTGACCGAGCTGCCGGGATTCGGGGACGATCCCAGGGCGTCCAACGAGGGCCTGCTGGAGAAGATCCAGATGGCCTGGGTGGAGGAGTACCGGAACCGATGAGCGCGGCCGCCCCGACCCTACCAGGCCACCACCTGGTCGGCGGCGAAGATCTCCTCCAGCAGGCGGTCCCAGCTCCAGTCGCCGGGCACCCGGTGCACCTCGGCGCCCGCGGGCAGGGCCGGCACCGGCGCCTCGCCCAGCACGGCGACGCGCACGCGGTCGCCGGCCCCGAGCTGGCGCTCCACGGTGGCGGCGGTGAGGGCCGCGTCACCACCCTTGATCAGGTGCAGGACGGCGGCCATCAGAAGACCAGGGCGCGGCGGGCGGCGCGGACCAGCTCCGCGATCTCCTCCCGCGTCACCGGGACCACCGGGTGGGCGTCGGGGTTCCAGTCCGGATCCCGGGGTACGACGCCGGCCTCCACGTGGAAGGGGACGCCGAGCGCCTTGAGGCTCGCGCGGAACCTGGCAATCTCGTCGCCGTCCACCAGCGCGTCGGTGTCCCCGTCCAGCAGGTGGACGGCGCCGTCCGTCAGCACGAACCGTACCTCGTTCTCGCCCGCGACCACGCCGACGCCGATGCGCATGGCCTCGAACGCGCGGTGGGAGACGCGCGGGTCCGCGGAGATCAGCACGAGGACCGGCCCGGTGCCGGCCACGGCGCCCCGGGCCATGTCAGTTGAGGGCCACGAACCGGTCGGTGCCGTTGATCAGGTCGGTGAGCACCACCAGGCCGCAGTACGTGACGTCGGGCGAGTCCTGGAGGGGGATGCCGCGCTTCTGGCAGCCGTAGGCGCAGACGAAGAGCCTGGCGCCGCGGCCGGACAGGGCGCGGATGCGGGGATCGTCCAGGGCGCGGACGCCGTCGTCGATCAGGTAGAGATAGAGGTCGGCACCGCGGTCGAGGGCCGCCCCTCCCAGGCCCACGGCCGCCTCGAGGTTGCCGTGCTCCGGCCCCGTGGAGAGGAGCAGGCCCAGCTTTTTCCCCGTGAGATCCATTGCCGAACGAGCCTAACATCGAGGCCAGGGGAGAGCAACTGATGGCGCGCCGTGTGTACCTCGATCACAACGCTTCCACGCCCGTCCACCCGGAGGTGCTGGCCGAGATGCTGCCGTACTTCTCGGAGGTCTTCGGCAACCCGTCCAGCGTGCACGCCTTCGGGCGCGCGGCGCGGGAGGCCGTGGACCGGGCGCGCGAGCGGATCGCGGCCTTCCTCGGCGTGACGGCCGAGGAGATCGTGTTCACCTCGGGCGGCACGGAGTCCGACAACCTCGCCGTCAAGGGCCTGGCCCTGGCCCGCGGCCGGGGCCACCTCATCACCTCGCAGATCGAGCACCACGCGGTGCTGCGGGCGTGCCAGGCCCTGGAGGGCCAGGGGTTCGCGGTGACGTACCTGCCGGTCGACCGGCACGGGATGGTGGACCCGGACGACGTCAAGCGCGCCATCCGGCCCGACACGGTGGCGATCTCGATCATGCACGCCAACAGCGAGGTGGGCACCATCGAGCCCGTGGGAGCCATCGGGGCCATCGCGCGCGAGCACGGCGTGCCCTTCCACGTGGACGCCGTGCAGACGTTCGGCAAGGTCCCCGTGGACCCGCGGGCGCTGCACATCGACCTGCTGTCCTTCTCGGGGCACAAGATCTACGGCCCCAAGGGCGTGGCCGGCCTCTACGTGCGCAAGGGCACGCGGATGGTGTCCGTCCAGCACGGCGGCGACCACGAGCGGCGCCGCCGGGCCGGCACGGAGAACGTGCCGGGCATCGTGGGCCTGGCGAAGGCGGTGGAGATCCGGGCGCGCGACATGCACGCCGAGGCCGAGCGGTTGCGGGCCCTCCGCGACCGCCTCTGGGAGGGCATCCGGGCCCGGGTGCCGGACGTCCGGCTCAACGGCCATCCCACCGAGCGCCTGCCCGGCACCGCCAACCTGGCCTTCCGCCACGTGGAGTCGGAGTCCATCGTCCTCGGGCTCGACCTCAAGGGCATCGCGGTCTCCGCGGGGTCGGCCTGCACCTCCGGCCACGTGGAGCCCTCGCACGTGCTGGTGGCGATGGGGGTGCCGCTCGACTGGGCCATGGGGGCGGTCCGGTTCTCGCTGGGCCGCGCCACCGCGGCGGAAGACATCGACTACGTGGTGGAGTGCCTGGAGCCGCTGGTGCGCAGGCTCCGGCAGGCCCTCCCGGTGGGCGCGGCGTGAGGTACAGCGAGGCCGTGGTGGACCACTTCCTCAACCCACGGAACGCCGGGCTCATGGTGGACCCGGACGGCGTGGGCGAGGACGAGTACGAAGGCTGCGGTGACCTCGCGCGGATCTTCCTCCGGGTGCGCGAGGGCCGGGCGGTCGAGGTCCGCTTCCAGGCCTACGGCTGCGGGCCCACCATCGCCGCGGCCAGCGCGGCCAGCGAGCTGGCCGGCGGGCGGCCGCTCGAGGACCTGGTCCACCTCAAGGCCGACGAGGTCGAGCGGGCGCTGGCGGGCCTGCCCGACGACCGGCGCCATGCCGCCGAGCTGGCGGCGGGCGCGCTCCGCGCCGCGGCCCTCGACCACCTCTCGCGGAGCGCCCGCCGTGTTTGACGCCCTCCGCCGCGACATCCGCGCCGTGCTGGAGCGGGACCCCGCGGCCCGCTCGACCCTGGAGGTGCTGCTCTGCTACCCGGGCGTGCACGCGCTGGCCTTCCACCGCCTGGCGCACCGGCTCTGGAACCGGGGCTGGATCACCACGGCGCGGTTCGTGTCGCACGTGTCCCGCTTCCTGACGGGGATCGAGATCCACCCGGCGGCGCGCCTGGGCCCGGGGCTCTTCATCGACCACGGCATGGGGGTGGTCATCGGGGAGACGGCGGAGGTGGGCGAGAACGTCACGCTGCTGCAGGGGGTCACCCTGGGCGGCACCAGCCGCCGGCGCGAGAAGCGCCACCCCACGCTGGGCAACAACGTCGTGGTGGGGGCGGGGGCGAAGATCATCGGGGCCTTCCGCATCGGGGACGGCAGCCGCATCGGCGCCGGCTCGGTGGTCGTGCGCGAGGTGCCGCCCAACTCCGTTGTGGTGGGTGTCCCCGGCCGGGTAACATACCGCGACGGCCAGCGGGTGCGGGGCGAGATCGACCTGAACCAGACGGACCTGCCCGACCCGGTGGCCAAGACGCTGGAGGAGCTGGTGGACCGCCTCCGCTCCCTGGAGGCCGAGGTGGAGGCCCTGAGAAAGGCGGTCGAGCACATCAAGGAGTGAGGGAAGGAGCGCCGGTGATCCCGAAGGACGTGATGAGCGTGCAGGAGGCGTCGACCTACCTGGCCATGGACGAGACCACGCTGCGGACGCTCGCGGCCGAGCGGCGGATCCCCTGCCTGGAGGTCGACGGCGCCCTGGTCTTCTCCAAGAAGTCCATCGACAAGTGGCGGAGCCAGCGGGACAACCGGCGCGCCTGACGGAGCCGGTGATCGAGCGCGCCGCCGCCTGGTCGATCCTGACCGAGTTCACCAGGAGCGACAGCCTCCGCAAGCACGCCCGGGCCGTGGAGGCGGCCATGCGCGCCTACGCGCGGCGCTACGGCGAGGACCCCGACGCCTGGGGGGTGGCCGGGATGCTCCACGACTTCGACTACGAGGTGCACCCCCGCCCACCCCGGCATCCCATGAAGGGCGCCGAGATCCTCGTGGCGCGCGGCCTGCCCGAGCCCATCGTCTACGCCATCCTCGCCCACGCGGACTACTCCGGCATGCCCCGGCGTTCCCGGCTCGACCGCGCCCTTTACGCGTGCGACGAGCTGTGCGGCTTCGTCCACGCCTGCGCGCTGGTCCGGCCGGGGCGGGCCATCGCCGGGCTCGAGGTGGCGTCGGTCCGCAAGAAGCTCAAGGACAGGGCGTTCGCGCGCACGGTGAATCGCGACGACGTCTACCGGGGCGCCGAGGAGCTGGGGGTGGACCTCGACGACCACACCGCCTTCGTCATCCAGGCACTGACCGGCATCGCCTCCGAGCTGGGCCTGGGAGGCGGCTGACGCCGTGGCGGGCGGGCGCGGCCGCGCCGGAGCGCCCGGGGGCACGCCGTGATCGCCCACGTGGACATGGACGCGTTCTACGCGTCCGTGGAGCAGCGCGACCGGCCCGAGCTGAAGGGCCGCCCGGTGATCGTGGGCGCGGACCCCCGCGGCCGGGGCGTCGTGGCGGCGGCCTCCTACGAGGCGCGGCCCTTCGGGGTGCGCTCGGCCATGCCCATCCGCCGCGCCGCCCGGCTCTGCCCGCACGCCGTCTTCCTGCCGGTGGACATGGAGCGGTACCGGCGGGTGTCGGACCAGGTCATGGCGATCCTCCGCGACTTCTCGCCCCTGGTGGAGGTGGTCTCGGTGGACGAGGCGTTCGTCGACCTGGCGGGTACCGAGGGGCTGTTCGGCAGCCCGCTGGAGGCGGTGCGACGCATCAAGGCACGCGTGAGGCGGGAGACCGGGCTCACCGCCTCGGCCGGGCTCGCCGCCAACAAGTTCGTGGCCAAGGTCGCCTCCGACCTCGGCAAGCCCGACGGGCTGGTGGTGGTGGCCCCGGGCAGCGAGGCGGCCTTCCTGGCTCCCCTGGGCGTGGAGCGCATCTGGGGGGTGGGCGGGGTGACGGCCCGGGCGCTGGCGGCCCTGGGCGTGACCACCATCGGCCAGCTCCAGCGCCTGTCCCGCGAGACGCTCGAGCGGCGGTTCGGCCGCCACGGGGCGGTGCTCTGGGAGCTCGCCCGGGGCCGCGACACGAGCCCGGTGGAGCCGTGGGCGCCGGCGAGGTCCATGGGTGCCGAGACCACGTTCGGGGAGGACTGCCGCGACGCCGCCCGGCTGCGGGCGACGCTCCGGGCCCAGTCGGAGCGAGTGGGGCGCGAGCTCCGCGCGGCGGGCGTGGCCGCCGCCCGCGTCACCCTGAAGCTCCGCTACGCCGACTTCCGGACGGTGACCCGGAGCCGCACGGCGGAGCCG
>JBBIOF010000012.1:0-16131 GCA_037443505.1 Candidatus Rokuibacteriota bacterium | reverse complement strand
CGTCGGCGTCGCCCGGGCTCCTGACCGGCGCCGCCAGCGTCACCCGGTGGCGCCGCGCGAGGTGGCGCAGGGTCTGGAAGGTGCGGATCCGTCCGCCGTCGAAGGGCGGCCACGGCATCCAGGGCGCCAGCAGCAGGACGTTCAGCGGGCCGCTCCCACGGGGTCGCGGGCCCGCGCGTGACGGGCCGCGTCCTCGACGAGGTCCACCAGGCGATCCCACGAGAACCGCTCGCGGTGCCGCCGGACGTTGTCGGCGAACTCGGCCGCCCGCCCCTCCTCGAAGAAGCGAACGATGCGGTCGGCCAGCGCGTCGGGCCGGCCCGGCTCCACCAGGTAGCCGGTGACCCCGTCCTCGACCACCTCGGGCAGCGCGCCCACGCGGGTGGCCACCACCGGACGGTCCAGCCCGTACGCCATCTGGACGACGCCGCTGGCCGTGCCGGAGACGTACGGCAGCACCACCAGGTCGGCCGCCGAGAAGTAGAGCCCCACCTCCTCGTTCGGCACGTAGCGGTCCACGCACCGGACGGCCTCCCGGAGGCCGAGCCGCTCGATGTCGCGCTCGACCGCCGCCCGCCCGCCCCAGACCTCGCCGACCACGAGCAGCGTGACCTTCCGGCGGGCCAGCACGCGCGGCATCGCCGCCAGCAGGTGGTGGAGCCCCTTGTAGGGGCGGACGAACCCGAAGAAGAGGATGGTGTCGCCGTCCACGCCCAGGCGGGCCCGGGCCTCCGCCCGGGGCACGAGCCCTCCGCGCGCGAAGTCGTACACGGGGTGGAAGCCGCGCACGATCCGCGCCCCCGGCACGAGCGCCCGCAGGCGGTGCGCGTCCTCGGCGGAGTGGACCAGGTGGCTGTCGCCCAGGCCCAGGACCAGCCGGCTGCACAGCCGGCTGAGCGGCCCGGTCTCGTGGTCCACCACGTTGTGGCAGACGAAGAGGAGGCGCGTGCCGGGCAGCGCGCGCACCCGCCGCGCGATGGTCCAGAACTGCGGCGTCCAGAACGACGTCCACCACGGCAGGATCACCAGGTCGGGCCCGTCGCGCCGGATGCGCCGGGCGACGCCCAGCCAGGTCGCCGGGTTCATGGAGTCGAGCACGTGCTGGGCCCGTGCCGCGCGCAGCGCTCGCCCGCTGGTGTCGCGGTCCGAGCGCCCGGGGAAGAGCCAGGCCGGGTACTGGCGGCGGAAGGCGTAGAACGCGACGTCGTGTCGCGCCGCCAGGTGGCGGTAGAGGAGGGTGGTGTGGTGCGCCACGCCGCCCCGGAAGGGGTGCGTGGGCCCCACCAGGCAGATCCTCACCGGCGCACCTCGGTGACGGGCCCGGACCCGCGGGACACCCGCCGCCCGCCCCGGCGCACCGCGCGGACCCCGTTGCCCGGCACGCCTCCCTGGCGCCGCAGGTGGTACAGGATGTCCTCCTCCAGCCGGCGGTTGATGGAGATGAGGTCGGCCAGGATCCCGAGCATCGCCGCCAGGACGCCCACGGTCAGGAGGACGCCGCTCAGGACGACGGACTGGATGTGCCCGGCGCCGTCGCCCTGGACGTAGTGGTAGAGGAACCTGAGGACGCCCAGGAGCCCGATGCCGCACAGCACGGTGCCGATGTAGAGGAAGGTCCTGAGGGGCTCGTACAGGGCGTAGGCCCGGACGATGGTGGCCGCCGACTTCTTGACGTACGCGCCCACGTGCGAGAACAGGCGCGAGGGCCGGAGGGGCCGGTTGGGCACGATGGGGACCCGGGCCACGGGGATCCGCTGGTGGCCCGCCAGGAAGATGGTCTCCAGCGTGTATGAGAAGCTGGAGAACACGTTGAGGCGCAGGGCGGCCTCCCGGCTGTAGGCCCGGAACCCGCACGTCGCGTCCGCCAGGGTCACGTGCGAGAGCATGCTCACCACGCGGCTGCCCAGCACCTGCAGGATGCGCTTCGGCAGGGAGAAGTGCGGCACCCGCGCCACCTGCCGGTCGCCGATGACGATCTCCGCCCTCCCCGCCAGGATGGGCTCGATCAGCCTCGGGATGTCCTCGCCCCGGTACTGGTGGTCGCCGTCCGTGTTGACGATGATGTCGGCGCCCAGCTCCAGGCACACCGCCATGCCGTGGGCGAACGCCTTCGCCAGGCCGCCGGTGGACGTGCGGCGCACCACGTAGTCGGCGCCGGCCTCGCGGGCCACCTCCGCGGTGCGGTCCGTGCTGCCGTCGTCGATCACGAGGACCTTCAGGTCGAGGCCCGGGAGGTTGCGCGGGATGTCACGGATGACCTGGGCGAGCGTCGCTTCCTCGTTGAGGCACGGGATCTGGACGAACAGGTTCATGGGGAGCCCCCCTTCGCGAGGGGATCGGTCGGTCAGAAGTACCCGAGCTCCATGAGCGCCTTCCTCATCAGCTCGTCGTCCTGCTGCGCCGGCCCGCCCACCGCGGCCGGGGTGAAGCCGGCCTGCCAGTCCTCCAGCACGCGGCGCAGGCGGGCCGCGTCCTCCGGGCGCCGGGCGAGCACGTTCCTGGTCTCCCCGGGGTCGGAGGGCAGGTGGTAGAGCTCCTCGGCGCCGTCGCTGTCCACGATCAGCTTGAGGTCCGGCGTCCGCACGCAGCGCAGCCCGCGGTCGAACCGCGAGAAGTCGAGGGTGGGGTGGCGCGCGGACAGGCGCTCCAGCATGTACCGCGGCCGCCCGAACTCGGCGAAGACGTGGGGGTGGCCACCCTCGCGGGCCAGCCGGAGGAGGCTCGTGCCCTGCACCTCGGGGCCCGGCTCTGCCCCGACCAGCTCCAGCACCGTGGGCAGGACGTCGGTGAGGGAGACCAGGCCGGCGACGCGGGTCCCCGAGTCCAGGACCCCGGGCAGGCTCACTACCAGGGGCACCCGGATCAGGGTGTCGTAGAGGCAGAACAGGTGGTAGGCGAGCCCGTGCTCGCCGAAGTTCTCGCCGTGGTCGGCGGTGACGACGACCAGGGTGTTGTCGCGCCGGCCCAGACGGCGCAGGAACTCCAGGAGGTCGCGGATCCGGTCGTCGATGCAGGCGATGGCGCCGTCGTACCAGGAGCGGACGACCTCCAGGTCCCGCTCGTCCATGGGCAGGCCCCCGGCCATGTACCGGTAGCCGCCGCCGTTGGCGTAGCGCCGGAGCCGGTCACGGTCCTGGCCGGGCGCGGGGCGGACCTCGAAGCGGCGCCGGAAGGGGCGGGGGGACCGGTAGCTGTTGTGCGCGGTCTTGAAGTTGACGAAGGCGAAGAACGGACGCCGGGGATCGGGGCGCCCCGCGAGCCAGCGCTTGAGGAGGAGCGTCGAGTGGTAGGCGCGGGCGTCGCGACCCAGCAGGACGTTCCGCGCCAGGCTCACCAGGGCGTCGCGGTCCGGGGCCACCCAGGGCAGGCGGAACACCTCCACGAAGCGGCCGAAGCCGCGGTGGAAGCCGCGCGCCTCGCTCAGGTGCGGGTCGGGCAGGATGGCGAAGGTGTCGTAGCCCCGCGCGGCCAGGATCTCGGCCAGGGTCGGCAGCCGCCCGTCCAGGTGCAGGTTCTCGCCCACGTCCACGCCGTGCCGCGACGGGTAGGTGCCGGTGAAGAGGGAGGCGTGCGACGGCGGCGTCCAGGGCGCGGGGGCGAAGGCCCGGTCGAAGACGACCCCGCGAGCCGCCAGCGATTCCAGGCAGGGCGTCGTGGGCCGCCCGTAGCCGTAGCAGGAGAGGTGGTCGGGCCGGACCGCGTCCATGACGATCAGGAGGACGTTGGGGGTCTCGCTCACAGGCTCCCTCGGGTCGCGCGCGCGCAGCCGTCGGCGACGCGCGCGGGTCGGCGATCGGACACGATGTCGCGGAAGAGCCGGGCGTAGGCGTCGGCCATGCGCTCCCAGCCGAAGACCTCGCGCGCGCGGGCCCGGGCCTGCCGGCCGAAGCGGCGGCGGGTCTCCGGATCGGCGAGGAGCGCGACCACCCGCTCGGCGAACGCTTCCGGGTCCCAGGGCGCGACGAGCCCGGTCACCGAGTCCTCGACGATCTCGGGGCAGCCGGAGGTCGCGGTGGCCACGACCGGCAGGCCGGCCGCCTGCGCCTCCAGGACCGCACGGGGCAGGCTGTCGTTGGAGCCGTCGGGCGTGGCGTACACGAACACGTCGGCGCCCGCCAGGAGGTCGGGGACGTCGGACCGGTTGTAGAGCAGCGTCACCGCGTCCCGCCAGGGCGCGGCGGCCAGGTGCGTCTCGTTCTCCTCGGCGTAGCGGCGGTGGGAGGCGCGGGCGGCGATCACCAGCCGCGCACCCGGGACGCGGCGCGTGACCGGGCCCATGGCGTCCACCAGGAACCGTCCGCCGGCGGCCTTGGCGGGGTAGTTCCAGGTCATCACCGCCAGGAGCTTCGGCGCCGACGCCGGCACGCCGTCGATGGCCGCCGGGCGGCCGGCGTCGAGGCGCTGGAAGTCCACGCCGTTGTAGATGGTGCGGAGGCGGGCGGCATGGGCGGGGTACGCCGCGGCCAGGCTCGCCTGGAGGTAGCGGCTGTTGCACACCACGGCGCTCGCCCCGGCGATGACCCGCGCGTTGAGGGCGGGGTAGAGCAAGCGCTCGGCCAGGGCCGGGAAGCGCCAGCCCTTCGACCGCTCCCGGTACATGGCGGTCTTGACGCCCGTGGCGTTGAAGACGTAGGGCGCGCCGCGCAGCACGCGATTGAGGTAGAGCGAGAACGAGGGCACGAAGCTGAGCCCCGTGAGGTAGACGTCGTGGCGCGTGGCCAGCAGCCGACGCAGGGCCGCCGGGAAGGCGTAGGGGACGGGCACGTAGGTCCCCGGCACGCCGTGGTCGTTGTAGAGGGTCACGCGCAGGCCCCGGGCGCGCAGGTGCTCGGCCAGGAGGTGGCTCCGGTCCGGGCGGCCGAAGAAGATCCCGACGTCGGGCCCGCTCACCGGGCGCGCTCCCCGCTCACGACCGTCCCGTAGAGGTCCTGGTAGCGCCGCGCCACGTCACCGATGGCGAAGCGCTCGGCCCGCTGCCTGGCCGCGTCGCCGACCTTCCCGCGGAGCCCCGGGTCGTCCAGCAGCCGCGAGAGCGTTCCCACCCAGGCGCCTGTGTCGGTCCGCTCGAGGAGGAACCCGCTCTGGCCGTCCTCCACGATGTCGCGGTTGCCGCCCACGTCGGAGACGACGGGCGGCAGCCCGGCCGCCATGGCCTCGAGCAGGGCGTTCGACACCCCCTCCGTCCGCGACGGCAGCACGAAGACGTCGGCCATGTCGTAGAAGGGCGCGACGTCCGTCTGGTGGCCGAGGAACCGGACGGAGTCCTGGAGGCCCAGGGCGTGGGCCCGGGCTTCCAGGCTCCGGCGCAGGGGCCCGTCGCCCACCAGCACCAGGAGGTCGCCCGAGCGCGGCATCGCCGCCCACACCTCCAGGAGGCCGTCGAGCCCCTTCTCGTGGACGAGCCGGCCCACGAAGAGCACGACGCGGGCGGCCGCCGTGCCGAGCCACTCCGACTTCAGAACTTCCCGGCGCGAGGGGATCGCCGGCGGGCCGACGATCACCCCGTTGGGGATCAGGGCGATCCGCCGGGGCGGGACGCCGGCCGCGGCGAGCGCCTCGGCCATCTCCCGGGAGACCACCACGAAGCGGTCGGTGCCCCGGAGGAGGATCCACCGGCGGAGCCGGCGCGGCAGGGACCCGCCCGTGAGGTAGTCCACGTACCGGATCCCGGGGATCTTCACGATCACCCGCCTGCCCGTGAGCCACCCGGCCAGGCAGGCGATGACGCCCAGGGCGGTGTTGTGGGCGTGGATCACGTCGAACCGGCGGCGGTTCAGCGTGGCCCAGGCCAGGAACGATACCAGGAAGGACCAGCCGGGGTGGCGGCCGACGGTCCAGAGCCGCGTCACGGGCGGCGCGGCGCCGCCGGGACCGCACGCGGGGAGCACCGTTCCGGCGGCGCCGCCCCGCGGCGGCTTGGTCAGCAGCGACACGGCGAGGCCCCGGGACCGCAGCTCGGCCGCCAGGGCCCAGGCCTGCTTCTGGGTCCCTCCCGCGGTGGCATCGCTCTTGGACAGGATCATCGCGACTCCGAGTCCTGCGCGTCGGTGCGGCTCATTCATGGCTCGACCCGTGGGCGACCTCCACCCAGGCCGCCAGCATCAGCAGGTTCCACACGTAGCGGCTGAGGTTCCGGTTTCCACGGTGGTACGAGCGGACCAGCCGGGCGACCGCGCGCCGGTCGATCTCCGGGGGAAGGGGCGTGTCCGCCGACAGGAGCCGGTCGCGCACCAGGGGCGCCAGCTCCCCCCGGAACCACTGGTCGCGGGGCAGCCCGAAGCCCGTTTTCGGCCGCTCGACGAAGGCGCGGCCGAGGTCGGGCTCGAGGAGGTGCTTGAGCAGCAGCTTCTTCCGCTCCGGGAGGTACTTGAAGCGGACGGGGATCCGCGCCGCCAGCTCGACCACCCGGTGGTCGAGGAGGGGACAGCGCGCCTCCACCGAGTGGGCCATGCTCGCCCGGTCCACCTTCACCAGGACGTCCTCGGGCAGGTAGGTGCTCGTGTCCAGATACTGCGCCCGGCTCACCGGCTCCTCCGGCGCCTGCTCCCAGGCGGCGTCGAAGGAGACGTGGAGGCGGGGATCGGCCAGGACCTCGCGGCGGAGGTCGGGGGCGAGGAAGCGCAGGGCCTCGGAGCGCGCGCGGAGCTCCCGGTAGCGGCCCCGGTCGTCCTGGCTGAGCAGGGCGAGCCGCCCGCGGCCCACGACGTTGTCGGGCCAGAAACGGGCGCCGAGGCCGAAGACCAGGCGCCGGAGCGGGGCCGGCAGCCAGTCGAGCGCGCCCAGGCTCCGGTGCAGGTCGTAGTGCTTGTACCCGGCGAAGAGCTCGTCGCCGCCGTCGCCGGAGAGCACCACGGTGACGTGCCTCCCCGCCGCCTCGAACACGCAGTAGGTCGGCAGCGCGGAGGCGTCGGCGAACGGCTCGTCGTAGACCGACGCCAGCCGGGGCAGGAGCGACACGGCGTCCGGGCGGATGATCTCCTCGTGGTGCTCCGTGCCGTAGCGCCGGGCCACCTGGCGCGCCCAGGGCAGCTCGCCCTCCCCGTCGCGGCCCACCCCCACGGAGAAGGTCTTGATGGGTCGCCGGGCGACCCGGCTCATGGCGCGGACGACCAGCGTGGAGTCGATGCCGCCAGAAAGCAGCGCGCCCAGGGGGACGTCGCTCGCCATGCGGAGGCGGACAGCCTCGGCGAACGCCGTCTCGAACTCCCCCACCCAGTCCTCGAGGCTCCGGGTCTCGTCGGGCTCGAAGCGGAGGGTCCAGTACGGCCGCGGCTCGATGCGGTCCGGCCGGGCGAGGTCGACCCAGGCGCAGTGGGCCGCGGGGAGCTTGCGGACGTCCAGGTAGATGGTCCGGGGCGCCGGCACGTAGTTGTAGACCAGGTACTGCGCCAGCGAGATGGGATCGAGCCGCCGGGGGACGGCAGGGTCGGCCAGGAGGGCCTTGAGCTCCGAGGCGAACCGGAAGCCGTCTGGCCCGGCGCGGTAGTAGAGCGGCTTCTTGCCCAGGCGGTCCCGGGCCAGGAAGAGGCGTTTGGCGCCGAGGTCGAGGGCGGCGAAGGCGAACATGCCGCGCAGCCGCGCGAGGCACGCCTCGCCCCACTCCATGAACACGTGGAGCAGGACCTCGGTGTCCGAGTGGTCCGTCCGGAAGAGGTGGCCGAGACCCTCGAGCTCCCGGCGGAGCTCCTCGAAGTTGTAGATCTCGCCGTTGAAGGTCACCCAGTACCGCCCGTCCGCGTCGGCCATGGGCTGGGCGGCCTCGGGCGAGAGGTCCAGGATCGACAGCCGCCGGTGCCCCAGCGCCACCGATGGGTTGCCGCCGCCCTGGTCCTCCGGCGTCCGGTTGTACGCGACGGCGGGGCGGCCCGTGCGCGCGTCCACCAGGAGGACGCCGTACCCGTCGGGCCCCCGGTGGGCCAGGGTGTCGAGCTGCTTGAGGAACAGCGAGGTGTCCACCGGCCGTCCCCCGCCGCTGATGGCACCCAGGATCCCGCACATGGCCGGGGCCTCCGCTACCGCCGCCCCCCCAGCCCGGCACGGACGGCCTGCAAGGCCTCGCGGACCTGGAGGGGCTGGACGAGGAGCGCCAGGAGCACGTAGGTGGCGGCGCCGACGGCGGCCGGGACGACGAGCGCGGCGAGCGCTCCGGCGAAGGACGCGCCGAGCTCGAAGGCCGTGCCCAGGAGCGGCAGCACCGCCAGCACCACCAGCGCCATCACCCCGCTGATGGCCGCGGTGACGCCGAACGAGCGGAACACCTTGCCGTAGTCGGCGTGGCGCAGCTCGGGCGGCAGGAGCAGGAACAGCAGCGCCGCCTTCACGACGAAGGAGAGCGACTCGGCCAGGGCCAGGCCGCCGTGGGAGAGGGGGCCGATCAGGGCGAAGGAGAGGAGGATCTTCACGCCCAGCCGGACCAGGCCGCTCACGACCGGGATCCGGGTGTTCTGCACGCTGTAGAAGGCGTAGCTGAGCACGTGGGAGAGGGTGTAGGCGGCGAGGCCGACGGCGTAGAAGAGGACGGCCTCCCCGGTGAGCCGCACCGACTCCTCGGTGAAGGCTCCCCGGTGGAAGACGACCCGCACCAGCGGCTCGTGGAGCACCATCAGCCCCGCGGACACGGGCAGGACGATGGCGAACAACAGGGTCAGGGCGCGGGCCAGCTTCTTCGTGAGGGTCGCGTAGTCGGCCAGCCCCGCCTTCTTCGCGAGGAACGGGAACAGGACCGTGGTCAGGGACGCGGCGAAGAGCTGGAACGTGGCGTAGGTGAGCTGGTGGGCGTACGCCAGCGCCGAGATGCGGCCGCCCGCCAGGAGCGACGCGAAGATGCGGTCGCTGATCTTGCCCAGGCCCGCGCCGCCGGTGCCGACGATCATGGGCAGGCCGAGCCAGGCCATGCGCCGCAGCGCCGGGTCGCGGAAGTCCACCCGGCGCCGGTAGTGGGCCCGGTGCTTCCAGAGCAGCGGCGCCTGGATCAGCACCTGGGCGACGGCGCCCAGGATGCCCGCCAGGGCCAGCCCGTGGATGCCCAGGGTGGGGGCGAGGGCGAGGAAGGCGCCGACGATGACCACGTTGTCCACGGTGGAGGTGAGCCCGGGCCGCCCGAACTTCTGGTAGGCGAAGAGGAGGGCCGACAGGAACTGGGCCACTCCCAGGATGACCACCATCGCCATCATGATCCGCGTGAGCCGCGCCGCCAGCCCGGCCGCGCCGGCGTCCAGCCCGGGCGCGACCAGGTCCACCAGGGTGGGCGCCAGGAGCGACCCCGCCGCCGCCACCACGAGGAAGAGGGCGATGGCGCTGTTGAGCAGCGTGCTGGCCGCCTCCCAGGCAGGCCCCTCGCCCCGGACGGCGAGGTCGCGGCTGAAGATGGGCACCAGGACCACCTGGATGGGCGCGCGGAGCCACGCGAAGAGGACGCTCACGATGGTGGCGGCCACGACGTAGGCGTCCATGGCGGCCGACGTGCCGAAGTGGGCGGCCACGAACACGTCGCGGAGCAGGCCGCTCGCCTTCGCCAGGACGGTCAGGGCGGCGACCAGCGCGGTGGAGCGGAGGAGCGTGCGGGCCGACACTAGCGGGCCGGGGCGGCGGCGGTCACGAGCCTCCGGGCCGCGGCAAGGGAGACGGCGCGGGGCCGGGCCGCGACCGCGGACTCCCGCCGGGCGAGGGACGCGAGGACGGCCGTGAGCCCCACGAGGAGGTACAGGAACTCGCTCAGCCAGAAGTCCGCGAAGGCCGAGAAGAGCAGGAACAGGATCAGGTTGACGCGGAGCGCCTTGACCAGCCAGCGGAGGTCGGGCGGGGCGTGACGGTGGAGCCACCGGAGCGTCCGGTACGTGACCAGGAAGAGCAGCAGGTAGAGGCCCAGCGCGAAGGGCCCGGCGCCGGTCAGGGCCCACAGGTACGAGTTGTGGGTCTCCAGCGTCCGCCCCTGCCGCACCTGGTGGAGCCACCGGAAGTTCCCCACACCGATCCCCAGGACCGGGTTCTCCAGGCTCAGCTCCAGGGCGCCCACCACGGTGTTGATCCGGTTGCGCAGCGACTCCTGGCCGCGCGTCTGGCGGGCAGGGTCGAACGTGGTGCCGCGGATGAGCTGGGCGCTGGGCACCGCGGCCGCCACCACCATCACCAGGGCCAGCAGGACCGCCATGCTCTGCAGCCGCCGGGCGGGCGACCACCCCCTCTGCTCCTTGAGGAGGAAGAGCCCCAGCACCACCGACTGGAGGAACCCGCTCCGGGAGCCGGTGGCCAGCGCGGCGGCCGCCAGGAGGAAGATGGCCGGCAGCGTGAGGAAGCCCCAGCGGGGGCGGACCGCGTGCGTGCGGTAGAACCACAGCAGCGAGATGCCGAACAGGCAGGAGAAGGCCAGGCGGTTGGCGTTCTCGGTGAGGCCGAAGCTGGAGTGGGCCCGGGCCGCGCCCCGGCCGAACTGCATGAGCGCGTCGCCGCCCGCGACCACGATGAGGACGGCGACCGTCAGCACGATCAGGTGGATCTGCCGCCGCGTCCGGAGGAACTGCAGGAGGAGGACCAGGAAGCCGAACCGCGTGAGGAAGAGCTGCAGGGACCGGGTGGTGGTGTCCAGCGCCGGCAGCGGGGCCTCCGGGAACTTCATCTGGCTCCACACCGTGGACATCACCAGCACGACGGCGATGCCCACCAGGATCCGCACCTGCGGCACCGACCAGGCCGCGATGGTGCGCTCGCGCATGAGCGCCACGCCCAGGGGCACCAGGAGGATGAGGGTGACCACGTAGGGCACGCTGAGGTAGCGGACGCCGGTGGGGTTGATCTCCAGGAACCAGAAGGTGAGGATCAGGACCAGCCCCCAGTGCGGGCGGCGCACGAGGAAGATGGTCAGGAAGACGCCGCCCGCCGCGGCCAGGAGCAGCGTGCCCCTGGGCGAGGCGATGAGCGGGACCAGGGCCAGGGTCAGGATGCCCAGCCCGACCAGCGGCAGGGACGGTCCGAGGGCGCGGAGGGACGACAGGGTCCGAGGAAGCATCGCAGGGAAGGCCGTGGGGCGGCCCGCTCAGTTGGCGGTGCGCAGGAACCGCCTGAGGAAGGGCGGCGTGTAGTCGCGCTGCCGGTTGAGGACCACGCCCAGCACGTGGCCCCCCGCGCGCTCCAGCTCGCGCCGGGCCTTCAGGGCGTCGTCGATGGGGGTCCGGTCGGCCTCCACCACCAGGATGATGCCGTCCACGTGGGGCGCCAGGGCGTACGAGTCGGGGAACTCCAGCAGGGGCGCGGCGTCGAAGAGCACGAAGTCGAACTTCGCCTTGAGCTGGGCCATGAACTGGTCGGCCGCGACCCGCTCCACCACGTCGGCCGGGCAGTGGGGCACCGCGCCGGTGGTGACCACGAACACGTTCTCGTGGGCGGTGGGCTGGAAGTGGCTCTCCGCGGCGGGGCTGCCCGCGCCCACGATGTCGCTGAGGCCCCCGTTGCTCCGGGTGCGGAAGACGCGGTAGAGCCCGGGCGTCCGGAAGTTGGTGTCCACCACCAGGACCCTGAACTTCTTGCCCTGGGCCAGGGTGGCGGCCAGCAGCGCCGTGGTGGTCGTGGTGCCGCCGCCCCGGTGGCAGCCGGCCAGCATCACGGTCTGCAGGCGGGTCCCGCGGGATCCCGGGTTGGTGATCCAGACCCGCATGCGCTCGTACTCGAGCTGCGCCTCCGCCCCCGGGGTCCACAGGACGTCCGGCCGGTCGCCCGGCTCCACCGGGATGTTGACGATGGGCGTCCGGGAGCTCGTTCGCTCGTTCTCGGCCTTCTTCAGCGCCTGGTATGTGCGACTCATGACGGCCTTGCCTCCCTCTGGACTCGAGACCGGCGTTAGGCGGAACCGCTGGCCGTCTGGCCGGAGGCCGCAACGGCGGTGCGGCCGGCGAGCGCCGGGGAGACGGCAGGAAGGGACGGGATGGCGGCCAGCACGGGGAGCTGGAGGTACTGCTCGACGTCCTCTTCGGTCCGGACCGTCCGGTTGAAGAACTCCAAGGTGAAGGAGCCGGCGAGCCCGAGGCCGAGCCCGACGAACCCCGCCAGGACCACCACCGCGATGCGCTTGAACAGGTCGCCGCTCTCCGCCGTGTTCGGGTGCTCGATGACCGTGACGTTGGCCAGCTGCTCCCGGTCGAGGCCGGCGGTGATCCGGGCGTCCTCGAGCCGCTTGCTGTGCGTGAGGTAGGCGTCGCGGGCGACGGCGACCTGGCGGCTGAGGCGCTCGACGCCCAGCTTCTTCTCCCGCATCTCGGCCAGCGCCACCGACACCTCGCGGACCTGCTGCCGCAGCGCGTCCCGCTGGGAGGTGAGGGCGTTGAGCTGCGCGCGGGACGTGGTGAGGTCGCGGGTCAGGCTCTCCCGGATGGGGTTGGGGCCCACGGTCTCCCGGCTGGCCATGTCGCCCTCGGCCTGGGCCGCCGCCAGCTCCCGCTTGAGCAGCGCGATCTTCTCCCTCAGGTCTGCCTCCGCCTCGCGCTCGGCGTTGGCCAGCTCCTGCCGGAGCCGGGCCAGGCGCGCGCGTGCCAGCGTCTCGGCCTCGACCTCGGCCGCGGCCAGCTCGCGCTTGAGGTTGGCGATCTGGTCGCGCTTCTCCTGGACCCGGCGGTCCTTGTCCGTGTAGCGCTGCAGCAGCTCGTGCAGCCCCACCTCGGCGGTGACCAGGTCGGCCTTGAGCTTCATGACCAGCGGGGCCTTGTCCGCGTCCTTCACGGCCACCTCCGCCGCCGCCACGTCGCTCCGGAGCTTCTCGATGACGGGGCTCCGCTGCAGCTCCTTGAGCTGCACCTCGGCCGTGGAGATGTCGGCCTTGAGCTTGGTGATGAGCGGGTTGGCCACCCGCTCCCGCATCATCACGGCCCGCTCGGGCTGGGTGCGGAGCTGGGCCTCCAGGTTGACGATCCGGGCCCGCGTGGCCTGGACGTCGGCGTCCACCTGGTGGAGCGCCTTCTCCAGGGTGCTGAGCTTCTCGATCTGGGCGGCGATCTGGCCGTCCACGGCCACGACGTTGTTGGTCTCCTCCCACTTCTTCAGGGCTTCCTCGGCCGCCCGCAGGTCCCGGGCCGCGCGCTGCTGCTCCTGCTCGTAGAAGGCGAGCAGCTTGCCGGAGCCGCTGAAGGCGATGGAGTGCTGTTCCATGTAGTTGTCCAGGATGAGCTGGAGGATCCGCTGGGCGTCGGGGGCGGTGCGGGCATAGTAGGTCACCTGGAGGACGTTGGTGTCCGGGATCGCCGTGGGGACGATGTTGCCGCGCAGCATGGCCATCGTCCCCTCGAGCTCGGGCGAGGTCACCTCGGAGGCCTTCCGCCCGCCCGCGGCGAGGATGGCGCGGGCGACCGGCAGGAGGACCTCGCGGCTCCGGAAGAGCTCCACCTCCGACTGCAGGATCTGCATGGAGTAGGGCATCTTGACGGCGCCCAGGCCGGAGATCTGCAGCGCCGCGCGGTCCGGCTTGAAGAGGACCTTGGCGGTGGCAGACTGCACCGGCGGCTTGAGGAACATGACGATGGCGGCGGCCACCGTGAAGGCGAGCCAGAGGCCGGCGATCACGCGCCACCACTTGAAGACGGTGATCAGGAACCGCCGGGTGGACTCCGCCGTGACGCCCTCGGGCGGGACGTGGACCGGGAGGTTGGAGCCGGCGAGCACGAGGTCCTGCGACATGGTCTACCCCTATAGGTACCCGAGGTTGCGCAGGCGCGCCTGGATCTGCGCCGCTTCCTCGGGCGAGTACGAGTCGTCGGTCTCGGTGGCGAGGTATCCCCGCGTCTCCAGGGCCGCGAGGATCTTGGCGACGCTCTCGTCGACCTCCTCCCGGTCGGTCCGGCAGACCACCTCGGGCGCCTCGGGCGGCTCGTAGGGGTCCGAGACCCCGGTGAACTGCTGGATCCGCCCCTGCTTGACCTTCTGGTACAGGCCCTTGGGGTCGCGCTGCTCGAGGACGCCCAGGGGGGCGTCGACGAAGACCTCCACGAAATTGTCGATCAGGTCGCGGGCGAAGGCCCGCGTCTCGCGGTAGGGCGAGATGGCGGCCACGATGGTGGTGACGTCGTGCCGGGCCAGGAGGCGGCAGACGTGGGCGATGCGGCGGATGTGGGCGTCGCGGTCCTCCCGGCTGAACCCGGCGCCGGCGCTGAGGGTGCGGCGCACCTCGTCGCCGTCCAGGATCTCCAGGCGGCTGACGCCGCGGTCCTGCAGGGCCTTGGCCAGGCGGCCCGCGATGGTGGACTTGCCGGCGCCGGACAGGCCCGTGAGCCAGACGGTGAATGCGGGGGTGTTCATCGCTCCTGGAGACCTCCTGGGGTGACGACGGCTCCGGTCACGGTCACGCGACCCCGGTGCGGGGGGAGCCCTCGGGCTTGACGGCCATGGCGGCCCGGAGGATCTCGGCGACCTCCGGCCGGCTGTACTCGGGCGGGGGCAGCTCGCCCGCCTGCAGGAGCCTGCGGACGGCGGTCCCGCTCAGCATCACGCGCCGCTCGGGCTCGTGGGGGCAGGTCTTGTAGGAGGCCATGCCCTCGCACGCCCGGCAGTAGAAGGCGTTGTCGAAGAACAGCGGGGTGATCTCCAGCTCCCGCGGGTCGAAGTCGTGGAAGGCGAGCTGGGCGTCGTAGGTGCCGTAGTAGCCGCCCACGCCCGCGTGGTCCCGCCCGATGATGATGTGGGTGCAGCCGTAGTTCTTGCGGACGATGGCGTGGTGGATCGCCTCGCGGGGGCCGGCGTACCGCATGGCAGCCGGGAAGACCGACATCACGGTGCGGTTGGGCGGGAAGTACCGGTCCAGGAGGACGCGGTAGCACCGGAGGCGCACGGGCGCCGGCACGTCGTCCTCCTTGGTGGCGCCCACCAGCGGGTGGAGCAGCAGGGCGTCCACGATCTCCAGGGCGCACTTCTGGATGTACTCGTGGGCCCGGTGCACCGGGTTGCGGGTCTGGAACGCCGCCACCGTGCGCCAGCCCTTGGCCCGGAACAGGAACCGGGTCTCCGCCGGGTCCAGCAGCACGGACTCGAAGCCGGGGTGCGGGGGCCGCCGGACCAGCGCGATCTTCCCGCCCAGCAGCCAGTCGCCCCGCGTCATCAGGTAGCGGACCCCGGGGTGCGCCGTGTCGGTGGTGCGGTAGACCTGCTCGGCCTCCCGCCGCCGGTCCCAGGGGTAGGCGTCCTCGACGTCCAGGATGCCGAAGAGCGTGCCGGCGGGGTCGCGGAGGGCCATCCGGCTGCCGGGGCCGTGCCGCCGCGCCGTCTCGCCGTCCGTGGCCAGCGTGATGGGGATGGTCCACGGCAGCCCGGAGTCCAGCCGCGAGAACTCCAGCACGCTCAGGTAGTCGCGGCGGGTCATGAAGCCCTCCAGGGGGCTGAAGGCGCCGGTGGCGATCATCTCGAGGTCGGACAGCTCGCGCTCGTCCAGCTCGAGCGAGGGCAGCCGCCGGGCGTCCTCCTCCATCCGCTCGATCTCACCCTGGTGCTTGACGGTGCGGTCGATCAGGCGACCGCCGTGGGGGCGAAGACTCATCGGCCGTTCTCCTGGGGAAGCTCGGTCCAGCGCTGCGCGACGGCGACGCCCCACAGCCGGGCCGCCGCCTCGCGCGTGGCCAGGCCGTCGATCTCCACGCGGTGCAGGAACTGGTTGCGGGACACCTGGCGGGCCGAGATCACCGCCTCGTGCCCCTGGCCGCGCACGACCTGGGCCAGCCGCGTGGCCGCCGCCAGGGTGGGCAGCGAGGCGAGGATGAGACGGTACGACCCATCGGGTTGCTCCCGGATGCGCATGTCCAGGGTGATGGAGGGCAGCGCCAGGGTCCCGCCCGCCAGCACCCGGTCCAGGTCGTCGATGTGCGGGTTCAGCTCCTTGATCAGGTCGAGGGCCAGGGGGCTGTAGTCGCCGTAGTAAGCGTAGGCGATCTCCGACACCGTCGAGCCCGGCGGGACGACCACGTGGTCGATCCCGGCCTTCTTCGTCATGGTCATGGGCCTCCGGGGCCGTGCCGTCTCGGGCGCCGCGGGGCGGCGCACCGTCTCCGGGACCGGCGCCCCGGACGATCCTCCGGGCTCGGAGCGCGCCGTCTCGGGAACGGCCGGGGCGCGCCGGGGAGCCTCTGCCGCGGCCGGTGCCAGCGGGGAGCTGGCCGCCGTGAC
>JBBIOF010000011.1:0-16266 GCA_037443505.1 Candidatus Rokuibacteriota bacterium | reverse complement strand
GCGGTCCGAGGCTGCGCCCTCGGCCGAGCCGAGGCCCGGGGTCCCGCCCGCGCTGGCGGCCGCGCTCCAGCCGCTCGCCGGCTCCGTCACGGCGCCCTACCGCCTGGTGGCCCGGACCGCGGAGGCCACGTGGATCAGGGTCGTCACGGAGGACGGACGGGTCACCGAGGAGACCATCCCGCCCGGGGAACGCCGCGAGTGGGCCTCCAGCGGGCCGTTCGTCGTCACGGTCGGCAACGCCGGCGGCGTGACGCTCGAGCTGAACGGCCAGGTCCTGCCACCGCTGGGCGGCCGCGGCGCGGTCATCCCGCGGCTCGTCCTGCCGCCGCCGCGGCCGTGAAGTTCCTCGCCTCCATCGCCGAGCGCCTGAGCGCCGGGCTCAAGCGCTCGCGCGAGTTCCTGGCCGGGGAGCTCGCCTCCATCCTGGAGCCCGACCGCCCCATCGACGAGGCGCTCTACGGTGAGCTGGAGGAGCTGCTGGTGGCGGCCGACCTGGGGGCCGCCCTGGCCGCCGACTTCGTGAACCGGGCGCGCGAGGAGGTGATGTTCGGGACGGTGACCCGCGCCGACCAGCTCCGCCCCCTCCTGCGCCGCTTCCTCACCGACGTTCTGGGGCCCGCCGCCCGGCCGCTCGACCTCGACCACCGCCCGGCCGTGGTGCTCATGCTGGGCGTCAACGGGTCGGGCAAGACGACGACGTGCGCCAAGCTGGCCGCCGCGCTCGCCCGCGACGGCAAGGACGTGCTGCTGGCCGCCGCCGACACCTTTCGCGCCGCCGCCATCGAGCAGCTCGAGACGTGGGGGGAGCGCATCGGCGTGGAGGTCATCCGCCAGGCCGCGGGCTCGGACCCGGCCGCGGTGGTCTTCGACGCCGTGAAGGCCGCCACCGCGCGGGGCGCCGACGCGCTGATCGTGGACACCGCGGGCCGGCTGCACACCAAGACCAACCTCATGAGCGAGCTGGTCAAGCTCAAGCGCGTCGTCGAGCGCCAGCTCCCCGGCGCGCCCCACGAGCGCCTGATGGTCCTCGACGCGCCGACCGGGCAGAACGGCTTCGCCCAGGCCCGCATGTTCCACGAGGCGGTGGGGCTCACGGGCGTGGTGCTGACGAAGCTGGACGGCACCGCGAAGGGCGGCATCGTGGTCCGCATCGTCCGGGAGCTCGAGCTGGCGGTGAAGCTGGTGGGCGTGGGCGAGAAGGTGGAGGACCTCCAGCCGTTCGACCCGGCCCGCTTCGTGGACGCCCTGGTGCCGGAGTCGTGAGCCTCGCCGGGGACGACGAGCGGTTCATGCGGCGCGCACTGGATCTGGCCGAGCGGGCCCGCGGCCTCACGTCACCCAACCCCATGGTGGGGGCAGTGGTCGTCGCCGCGGACGCCGTCGTCGGCGAGGGGTTCCACGCTGCGGCCGGCCGCCCGCACGCGGAGATCGAGGCGCTGGCGGCGGCCGGTCCCCGGGCCCGCGGCGCCACCCTCTACGTCACACTCGAGCCCTGCGTGCACCACGGCCGGACCCCGCCGTGCGCCCCGGCGGTGGTCGCCTCCGGCGTCCGGCGCGTGGTGGTCGCTGCCCGGGATCCCAACCCCCTGGTGTCCGGCCGCGGCCTGGCGGCGCTCGAGGCGGCGGGCCTCGAGGTCCGGGCCGGGGTGCTGGAGGACGAGGCCGCCCGCCAGAACCGCGCGTTCTTCACCGCCATGCGGGAAGGCCGGCCCCACGTGACCCTCAAGGGCGCCATGACGCTCGACGGCAAGATCGCCGACGTCCACGGCGCCGCGCGGTGGATCACCGGCGAGGAGGCTCGCCGCGAGGCTCACCGGATGCGGAGCGAGGCTGACGCGGTGGTCGTGGGCGTGGGCACGGTCCTGCGCGACGACCCGCGGCTCACGGTGCGGCTCGGCCGGCCCTGGCCGCGGGAGCCCTGGCGCGTCGTCCTGGACACCCAGGCGCGGACGCCGCCATCCGCGCGCCTCATCGGAGGCGCCACGCCGGGCCGGGCCCTGATCGCGGTGGGGACCTCGGCGCCGGCCGACCGCGTGGGCGGCCTGGAGCGGGCCGGGGCCACGGTGGTGCGGTGCGCCGTCCGGGACGACCGGGTGGATCCCGCCGCCGTCCTGGCCGACCTCCACGCCAGGGAGGTGCGCGCGGTGCTCGTCGAAGGCGGGGGAGAGGTCCACGCGGCGTTCCTCGGGGCCGGACTGGTGGACCGCGTGGCCGTCTTCGTGGCTCCGCGGCTCCTCGGCGGGCGGGCGGCCCCCTCCCTGGTGGGCGGCGCCGGGACGGAGCTCAAGAACGCCGCCCGCCTGGAGGCCTGGACGGTCCGTCCCGTCGGGGACGACCTCCTGGTCGAGGCGGACGTGGCGAGGTAGCGATGTTCACCGGCATCGTCGAGGAGACCGGCCTGGTCATCGGCTCGGCGGGCGACGGCGCCACGCGCCGGCTGGAGGTGCGGGCGGCCGTGACGCTGGAGGGGAGCGAGGTGGGCGCGAGCCTCGCCGTCAACGGCGCCTGCCTCACCGTGGTCCGCCGGACGGGCGACGTCCTGGCCTTCGACCTCGGTCCCGAGACGCTGGCCCGCACGGCCCTGGGACGCCTGGCCCCCGGCGACCGCGTCAACCTGGAGCGCCCGCTCAGGTTCGGCGCCGCGCTGGGCGGCCACCTGGTCCTGGGCCACGTGGATGGCGTGGGCACCGTGGAGGGCGTAACGCGTGTAGAATCGACGGCACGGGTGCGCATCGCCCTGCCCAGCCGCGACCTGGAGCCGCTGCTGGTGGACAGGGGATCGGTGGCGGTGGACGGCGTGAGCCTCACGGTGGCCGCGCTCGGGCCCGGCGGCTTCGAGGTCATGCTGATCCCCCACACCCTGGAGGCCACCACGCTCGGCGCCCTCCGGCCCGGGCAGGCGGTGAACATCGAGACGGACGTGATCGGCAAGTACGTGCTCCGATCCGTGGCGCTGAGGGGGGTGTCGTAGCCACGTTCGCGACCATCGAGGAGGCCCTCGAGGACATCCGGCAGGGACGGATCGTCGTCGTGGTGGACGACGAGGACCGGGAGAACGAAGGCGACCTGGTGATGGCGGCCGACCGGGTGACGCCCGAGGCCGTCAACTTCATGACCAAGTACGGCCGCGGCCTGATCTGCGTGCCCATGCTGGGCGAGCGCCTGGACGAGCTGCAGATCGGGATGATGGTCACCGACAACACCGCCCCCATGGGCACCGCCTTCACCGTCACCGTGGACGCCCGCCGGGGCGTGACCACCGGCACGTCCGCGCACGACCGCGCCGTCACCATTCGCACCCTGGTGGACCCGGCCACGCGGCCCGAGGACCTGACCCGGCCCGGGCACATCATGCCGCTGCGCGCCAAGCCGGGCGGGGTGCTCCGGCGGGCCGGCCACACCGAGGCCGCCGTGGACCTGGCGCGGCTGGCCGGGCGCTACCCGGCCGGGGTCATCTGCGAGGTCATGGACGAGGACGGCTCCATGGCGCGGGTGCCCCAGCTCGCCGCGCTGGCCCAGCGGCACGGCATCCGGATGATCACCATCAAGGCGCTCATCGAGTACCGGGTCCGGAAGGAGAAGCTGGTCCGCCGCGTAGCGGTCACACGCCTGCCCACCGAGTTCGGCGCCTTCACCGCCATCGCCTACGAGTCCAGCGTGGAGAGCTGGACGCCGCTGGCCCTGGTGGTCGGGGAGGTGGCGGGGGACGAGCCGGTGCTGGTGCGGATGCACTCCGAGTGCCTCACCGGGGACGTCTTCCACTCGCGCCGCTGCGACTGCGGCCTGCAGCTCCGCCGCGCCCTGGAGATGATCCAGCAGGAGGGGCGCGGCGTGGTGGTCTACCTGCGCCAGGAGGGGCGGGGCATCGGCCTCATCAACAAGATGCGGGCCTACGAGCTGCAGGACAGCGGCAAGGACACCGTCGAGGCCAACGAGGCCCTCGGCTTCAAGGCCGACCCGCGCGACTACGGGATCGGCAGCCAGGTGCTGGTGGATCTGGGCGTGAAGAACCTGCGGTTGATGACCAACAACCCGAGGAAGCGGGTGGGCCTGGAGAGCTACGGGCTCCGGATCGTCGAGCGGGTGCCGATCGAGGTCCCCCCGACGCCGGACAACCACCACTACCTCTCCACCAAGCGCGACAAGCTCGGCCACCTGCTGTCCTCGCTGCCCTGACATGGCCGGACGGGCTCCCTCCCGGCGTCCCTCCGCGCGCCCCGCGCGACGGGGACGCTTCGCCGTGGTGGCGGCGCGCTTCAACGAGCCGATCACCAAGCGCCTGGTCGACGGGGCGCTCCACGCCTTCCACGCGGGCGGCGTGCCCGCGGGCGGCGTGGAGGTGCACTGGGTGCCGGGCTCCTTCGAGCTGCCGCAGGCGGCCGCCTACCTGGCCCGGACCGGCCGCTACGCCGGCATCGCCTGCGTGGGCGTGGTCATCCGCGGGCAGACGCCCCACTTCGAGCACGTGGCGCGGGAGGCGGCGGCGGGCATCCGGGAGGTCGCCCTCGCCACCGGGGTGCCGGCCACCTTCGGGGTCGTGACGGCCCTGGACGAGGAGCAGGCCTGGCAGCGGGCGGGGGGCGAGGTGGGCAACCGCGGCGAGGAGGCGGCCCAGGCGGCGCTCGAGATGGCCGCGTTCGTGCAATCGGTGAAGGGGCGGCGTGGGAAGGCGTAGGAAGGCGCGCGAGGTCGCGCTGCAGTTCCTCTACCAGCTCGACCTGCAGGGGGAGGACGACCCGGCCCCGCATGCCGGGGAGTTCTGGGCGCGCCACCCGGTGGACGAGGCCACGCGGGCGTTCGCCGACCGCCTGGTGCGCGGCGTCAAGCAGAACCAGGTCAAGGTGGACGAGCTGATCACCCAGTATGCCGAGCACTGGGACCTGGAGCGCATGGCCGTGGTGGACCGCAACATCCTGCGGCTGGCGGTCTGGGAGCTGCTGGCCGGGGAGGAGACGCCCGCCAAGGTCGCCATCAACGAGGCCATCGAGATCGCCAAGAAGTTCGGGACCCGGGAGTCCAGCCGCTTCATCAACGGCATCCTCGACCGGATCTACAAGGAGCTCAGGCCCGCCTCCTGATCCGGCGGTGCGGCGCGCCATCCGCTCCGACATCCACGGCAACCTCGAGGCCCTCCGCGCGATCCTCGCCGACGGTCCGGTCCCCTCCGCGCTCGTCGCCGTGGTCAGCGGCACCTCCCTGGCCCTGGCGTTCCCCGGGACGGACTGGGCGGGCGCCGCCTGGATCGCCCTGGCGCCGGTGCTGGCCCTCGCGCTCCTGCGCCCGCCCCGCGCGGCGCTCGGCTGGGGCTGGCTGGCGGGCACCGTCTTCTTCCTCGTGCTGCTCCGGTGGCTCGACTGGACGTTCCGCGTCTACAGCGCCATCCCGCCACCGCTGACGTGGCTGCCCATCGCGCTGCTGGCCGCGTACTGTGGCCTCTACGTGGGGCTGGTGGCGGGCGCCGTGTCCTGGGTCGGCCGGCGGAGCGGACGGGGCCGCGCGCTCGTGGCCGCGCCCTTCCTGTGGGTGGCAGGCGAGTGGGTCCGGGGGCACCTGATGGGGGGCTTCCCGTGGGGCAGCCTCGGCTACTCGCAGTACCGGGAGCTCGCCGTCATCCAGGTCGCCGAGCTTTCCAGCGTGTCGGCGGTCTCCTTCGTGGTGCTGGCGGCCAACGCCGGGCTCGCCGGTCTGGTCACGCTGCCCCTCCGCCAGGCGCTGGCCGGCGCGGCCCTGGCCGCCGGGCTGGCGGGCGCGGCCGCAGGGTTCGGGGCCTGGCGACTGTCGGCCCCCGAGCCGGTCCCGGAGGTCACGGTGGCGGTCATGCAGCCCTCCATCGAGCAGCCGCTCAAGTTCGACCCGGGCCACGCCACCTCCACGCTCCGCATCTACGGGGATCTGACCCGCCGCGCGGCTGGCGGCCACCCCGACCTGATCGTCTGGCCCGAGACCGCGACCCCCACGCTGCTCCGGCGGGACCCGGCCCTGCTCGCCGCGCTCCGGGAGGTGGCCGGGCGGTGGCAGGTGCCGCTCCTGGTGGGCTCCATGGACGCGTCCGACCCACCCGCACAGGACCTCCGCAACACCGCATTTTTGGTGACGGAAGAGGGGATCGTGGCCCGGTATGATAAGATGCACTTGGTCCCGTTCGGAGAATACGTGCCGCTGTCGGAAGTGATCGGGTTCGTCAGGGGCTGGGCCGAGTTCATCTCCGAACTGACGCCCGGCTCCCGCGCCGTCGTCTTCCCGGGTCCGCCAGCCCCGTTCGGCGTCGTGATCTGTTACGAGGGCGTCTTCCCCGACCTGGTGCGGCGGTTCGTCACGGGCGGGGCGCGCCTGGTGGTGAACATGACGAATGACGCGTGGTTCGGCCGGACGAGCGGTCCCCTCCAGCACCTGGCCATGTACCCGTTCCGGGCGGTGGAGCACCGCACGGCGGTGGTCCGGGCCGCCAACACCGGGGTCTCCGCGCTGGTCGTGCCGAGCGGTCGCATCGTGGCTTCCCTGGGCCTCTTCGAGCGGGGGATCCTGGCCGGGCGCGTGCCGCTGCGTGCCGGCGAGACGCTCTACACGCGGCTGGGCGACTGGCTCGCCTGGGTGGCGCTGGCGGTCTCGGGCGCCGCGCTGGCGCAGGCGGCCATCGGAGGCGGGCGATAATGCTGGGTGAGCTGAAGCGCGACGTCAACGAGCTGGCCCGCCGGGTGGACGAGATCCGGAGGCATCTTTGACCTGCCCGCCAAGACGGCCCGCCTCGCCGCGCTCGACGCGGAGATGGGGTCGCCCTCGTTCTGGGAGGACAACCGCCGCGCCCAGGAGCTGATCCGGGAGCGGACCGAGCTGCACCGGCTCACCGGCCGCGTCGCCGACCTCGACCGCCAGGCCGAGGACCTGGGCGTGCTGCTGGAGCTGGCGGCCGAGGACGAGGAGGGCACCCTCGAGCGCGAGATCGCCGAGGGCGTCGCCCGCCTCCGCCGGGACCTGGACGAGTTCGAGCTCAAGATGATGCTCTCCGGGCCTCACGACGCCAAGGCGGCCATCCTGTCCATCCACCCGGGAGCCGGCGGCACCGAGTCGCAGGACTGGGCCCAGATGCTCATGCGTATGTACCTCCGCTGGTGCGAGCGGGCGGGCTTCCAGGCGGAGGTGGTGGACCTGCTGCCGGGCGAGGAGGCGGGGATCAAGTCGGCCACCATCGAGGTGACCGGCGAGTACGCCTACGGCTACCTGCGCGGCGAGACCGGCGTCCACCGGCTCATTCGCATCTCGCCCTTCGACGCCTCCCGGCGGCGCCAGACGAGCTTCGCCTCGGTGGCGGTGGTGCCCGAGGTGGACGACGTGGAGGTGGTGGTCCGCGACGAGGAGATCCGCGTGGACGTCTTCCGGTCGTCGGGCCCGGGCGGGCAGGGGGTCAACACCGCCGACTCCGCGGTCCGCATCACCCACCTGCCCACCGGCATCGTCGTCCAGTGCCAGAACGAGCGCTCGCAGCTCCGCAACCGGGAGACGGCCATGCGCATCCTCAAGGCCCGGCTGTACGAGCTGGCCCAGAAGAAGCAGCGAGAGGAGCTGTCGGAGCTCACCGGGGAGAAGAAGGAGATCGCCTTCGGCAGCCAGATCCGCACCTACACCTTCCACCCCTACCAGCTCGTGAAGGATCACCGCACGGGCGTGGAGGTGGGCAACGTGGACGCGGTCATGGACGGCGAGATCGACGTCTTCGTCAAGGCGTTCCTGATGGCCCAGCGGGGCGGACAGGCATGAGGCGGGCGTCCGGCCCGCGCCCGGAGCAGCCATGAGCGTCGCGGACGAGCGCAGCGAGCTGATCGTCCGGCGCCTGCAGAAGCTCCAGGCGCTGCGGGAGCGCGGCGTCGACCCGTTCGGGGGCCGCTACCCGGTGAGCCACTGGGCCGGCCAGCTCCGCGAGCGCCTGGCCACCGCCACCGACGACGAGCTGAAGGCCACCGGGGCGGTGAGCCTGGCCGGCCGGGTGGTCTCTCTGCGCCACCACGGCAAGACCTGCTTCGCCCACCTGCAGGACCGCACGGGCCGCATCCAGCTCTACGCGCGGGCCGACCAGCTGGGCGAAGAGTACGGGCTCTTCACCGACCTCGACCTGGGCGACTTCATCGGCGTGACCGGCGAGATGTTCCGCACCCGGACGGGGGAGGTGACCGTCAACGTCAAGACGTTCACCTTCCTCGCGAAGTCGCTCCGGCCGCTGCCTGAGAAGTGGCACGGCCTCAGGGACGTGGAGACGCGCTACCGCCAGCGGTACGTGGACCTGATCGTCAACCCCGAGGTGCGCGACATCTTCGTCCTCCGGGCCCGCCTGGTGAACGGGATCCGCAGGTTCCTGGACGCCCGGGGGTTCCTCGAGGTCGAGACGCCCATGATGCAGCCCATCCCGGGCGGGGCCATCGCCCGGCCCTTCCGGACCCACCACAACGCGCTCGGTATCGACCTCTACCTGCGCATCGCGCCCGAGCTCTACCTCAAGCGCCTGCTGGTGGGCGGCCTCGACCGCGTGTACGAGATCAACCGCAACTTCCGGAACGAGGGGATCTCCACGCAGCACAACCCCGAGTTCACCATGCTGGAGTTCTACCAGGCGTACGCGGACTACACCGACCTCATGGAGCTGACGGAGCAGCTCTTCCTGGAGCTGGCCCAGTCGCTCCTGGGCCGGCCCACGCTCGCGTGGGGCGAGCACGCCATCGACCTGACCCCGCCCTGGCGCCGGCTGGGCTTCTTCGAGGCGCTGGGCCAGGCGCTGGGCGTCGAGGTGAGCCCCCGCGGCGACCAGGCCGCGGTGGCGGCGGCGGCCGCGGCCCGGGGGATCGCCCTGGAGGGCGCCCCGCCCTGGCGGCTGTGGAAGGAGGTCTTCGAGACGCTGGTGGAGCCCACGCTCGTCCAGCCCACGTTCGTGGTGGACTTCCCCGTGGAGTTGTCCCCCCTGGCGAAGCAGAAGCGGGAGGACCCCCTGCTGGTGGACCGCTTCGAGCTGTTCATCGGGCGGCGGGAGATCGCCAACGCCTACAGCGAGCTGAACGACCCCATCGACCAGCTGGGCCGGTTCCGGGAGCAGGCCCAGCTGCAAGCGCGGGGGGACGACGAGGCCCACTGGCTCGACCTCGACTACGTGCGGGCGCTGGAGTACGGCATGCCCCCGGCGGCGGGCGAGGGGATCGGCATCGACCGCCTCACCATGCTCTTCGCCGACCAGGCCTCCATCCGCGACGTGATCCTGTTCCCCCACCTGAGGCCCGAGAGCCGCCCGCCGGACGAGCCCGGGCCGGAGGAGCCGTGAGGCGGGGGCTGCCCTTCGAGGTCTTCCTGGGCCTCCGCTACCTCAGGGCCAAGGGGCAGCGGACCAACCTCTCGCTGTTCGTCTGGATCGGCGTGGGGGGCGTCTTCCTGGGGGTCGCGGCGCTCATCGTGGTGCTGGCCGTGATGACGGGCTTCCAGGACTCCATCCGCGACAAGATCATCGAGGCCAACCCGCACCTGCTGATCTTCGGCGCGGGGGGCGCGGGGCTCAAGGACGCCGACGCCGTGGCCGCGCGCGTCCGCCAGGTGCCCGGCGTGCGCGCCGCCACGCCCTTCGTGCTCCAGCAGGCCCTCTTCGCCAGCGACGCGGGCGGGGCCCACGGGGGACTCGTCCGCGGGGTGGACCTGGCCGCGCCGGCCGTGCTGGAGGACCTCCGGACCCACCTCCGGGCCGGCCGCCTCGACCCCCTGCGCGACGGCGAGCCCGCCGTCCTCCTGGGAATCGAGCTGGCCCGGACGCTGGGCGTGCTGCCGGGCGACAGCGTCACGCTCATCTCCCCAAGGGGCGCGGTGACCGCGGTGGGGATGGTGCCGCGCATGCGGCGCTACACCGTGGCCGGCACCGTGGAGATGGGCATGTACGAGTACGACTCGTCCATCGCCTACCTCGCGCTGCCGGCGGCCAGGGAGTTCGCGGGCCTGGCCGGGGCCACGGGCATCGAGGTGAAGCTCGCCGACCCGTTCGACGCCAGGCGGGTGGGCGCCGCCGTCACGCGGCAGCTGGGCTTCCCGTACTGGGTCCGCGACTGGATGGACATGAACCGCAACCTGTTCGCGGCGCTCCAGCTGGAGAAGCTCGCCCTGTTCGTCATCGTGACGATCATCGTGCTGGTGGCGGCGTTCGCCATCATCGGCCACCTGGTGCTGCTGGTGGCCGAGAAGCGGAAGGAGATCGGCATCCTCAAGGCCATCGGGGCCTCCAGCGCCAGCATCAGCGCGGTGTTCCTGAGCGCCGGGATGCTCATCGGCCTGGTGGGCACGGCGGCAGGCTCCGCGGTGGGGCTCCTCCTCATCTGGGTGCAGAACACCTACAAGGTCATCCGCCTGGCCGGCGACGTCTACCAGATCGACTACCTGCTGATGAAGCTCACCTGGACGGACTTCCTGCTGGTGATCGGCGCCGCGCTGGCCCTGTCCTTCCTGGCCACCATCCTGCCCGCGCGCCGCGCCGGCACGCTCGCGCCCGCGGACGTGCTGCGGTATGAGTGACACCGCCGGGCCCGGGCTGCTCGTGGGCGAGGAGCTGGAAAAGGAGTACCGCACCGGCCCGGAAGTGGTGCGGGTGCTCCGCGGCGCCACCGTCGCGGTGCGGCCGGCGGAGGTGGTGGCCCTGGTGGGCGCCTCGGGCGTGGGCAAGTCCACGCTCCTCCACCTCCTGGGCGCGCTCGACCGGCCCACGGCGGGCCGCGTCCTCTTCGAGGGCGAGGACGTGTTCGCCGGCGGCGAGGCCGCCGTGGTGCGCTACCGGCGCCACCAGGTGGGCTTCGTCTTCCAGTTCTACAACCTCCTGGGCGAGATGACGGCCCTCGAGAACACCATGATCCCGGCCCTGCTGGCGCGCCGGCCGGCGCGGGAGGCGCGCGAGCGCGCCGTCGAGGCGCTGGGAGAGGTCGGCCTGGGCGACCGGCTGGGCCACCGGCCCGGTGAGCTGTCGGGCGGCGAGCAGCAGCGCGTGGCCATTGCCCGGGCCCTGATGAACCGGCCCCGGGTCATCCTGGCCGACGAGCCCACCGGCAACCTGGACCCGAAGACCAGCGAGGTCATCTTCGACCTGTTCCTGCGCCTGCAGGCGGAGCGAGCGATCGCGTTCCTGATCGCCACCCACAACCCGGAGCTGGCCCGGCGCGCCGACCGCGCCTACCGCCTGGTGGAGGGGCGGGCGCGAGAGGTCAGACCGGGAGAGTGAGCGGCCGAACGTGGCGTGTTCGCCCCGGACTTTCGCAGGGTTAGTCGGCGCGGCGAGAAAAAACGCTGGCCGCACCGGGGGGCGTGGGCTATACTGGGCTCGGAGTAACTAGCGGTCGGGCAAAGAAAAATCGGCAACCCGGCGACCACGAAAGGGGTGGGGGACACCAGTGTTTGAACGATTCACCGAGCGGGCGCGGCGGGTCATCATCTTGGCGCGCGAAGAGGCGGGGCGGTTCCGTCATGACTTCGTGGGCACGGAGCACGTCCTCCTCGGCCTGATCCGCGACGGCGAGGGCATCGCCACGGCCGTGCTGCAGCGCCTCGGGCTCCGGCTGGAGACCGTCAAGGCCGAGGTCGAGCGCGCCCTGGCGGGCTTCCCCAAGACGCTGACGTTCGGTGAGGTGCCGTTCACCCCGCAGGCCAAGCGCGTGCTGGAGCTGTCCATCGAGGAGGCGCGGCAGCTCGGCCACAACTACATCGGCACCGAGCACCTGCTGCTGGGGCTGATGAAGGAAGGGCAGTCCATCGCCGCCAAGATCCTGGAGTCGCTGGGGGCCCGGCTGGACGAGGTCCGGCAGGAGACCCTGGCGCTGCTGGGCGACCAGTACTACCCCCGGCCCAAGAAGCGCTCGCAGACCCCCGTGCTGGACGAGTTCGCCCGCGACCTCACCCAGCTCGCCCGCGAGGGCAAGCTCGACCCCGTCATCGGGCGCGAGCAGGAGATCGAGCGCGTCATCCAGATCCTGGCCCGCCGGACCAAGAACAACCCGGTCCTCATCGGCGAGCCGGGCGTGGGCAAGACGGCCATCGTGGAGGGGCTGGCCCAGAAGATCGTCAACCACGACGTGCCCGACGTGCTCCTCAACAAGCGCCTGCTCCAGCTCGACCTGGGTGCCCTGGTGGCTGGCACCAAGTACCGGGGCCAGTTCGAGGAGCGGCTCAAGGCGGTGATGAAGGAGATCCGCCAGTCGGAGAACGTCATCCTCTTCCTCGACGAGCTGCACACCCTCATCGGGGCCGGCGCGGCCGAGGGGGCCATCGACGCCTCCAACATGCTCAAGCCCGCCCTGAGCCGCGGCGAGATCCAGACCATCGGCGCCACCACCCTCGACGAGTACCGCAAGTACATCGAGAAGGACGGGGCGCTCGAGCGGCGGTTCCAGCCCGTCATCGTCAAGGCGCCGACCGTGCCCGAGGCCATCGAGATCATCAAGGGGCTGCGCCACAAGTACGAGGCGCACCACCGGGTCAAGATCACCGAGCAGGCCATCATGGCCGCCGTGAACCTGGCCGACCGGTACATCACCGACCGCCAGCTGCCCGACAAGGCCATCGACGTCATCGACGAGGCCTCGTCGCGCACCCGGCTGATGGCGCTCACCCCGCCCCCCGAGGTGAAGGAGATCGAGAAGGAGCTGGAGCGCGTCATCCGCGAGAAGGACATGTACCTGGAGGCCCAGGAGTTCGAGAAGGCCGCCGCGCTCCGCGAGAAGGAGAAGCTCCTGCGCCACCGCGAGGAGGAGCTGAAGCGCGAGTGGGAGAAGAACAAGGGCAAGGGCGTCCAGCAGGTGGAGGAGGAGGACATCGAGTTCATCGTCTCCCGCTGGACCGGCATCCCGCTCTCGAAGCTCGAGGAGAAGGAGTCGGAGAAGCTGGCCCGCATGGAGGACGCCCTCCACGACCGGATCATCGGCCAGCACGACGCCGTGGCCGCCGTCTCGCGCGCCATCCGCCGGTCCCGCGCGGGCCTCAAGGACGCCAAGCGTCCGGTGGGCTCGTTCGTCTTCCTGGGGCCCACGGGCGTGGGCAAGACCGAGCTGGCCCGGGCCCTGGCCGAGTACCTGTTCGGGGACGAGAACGCCCTGATCCGGGTGGACATGTCGGAGTACATGGAGAAGTTCTCCGTGTCGCGCCTGCTGGGAGCGCCCCCCGGCTACGTGGGCTACGAGGAGGGCGGGTTCCTCACGGAGAAGGTGCGGCGGCGGCCGTACTCGGTGGTGCTGTTCGACGAGATCGAGAAGGCCCACCCGGACGTGTTCAACATGCTGCTCCAGGTGCTGGACGACGGCCGGCTCACCGACTCGCTGGGCCACGTGGTGGACTTCAAGAACACCATCCTGATCATGACGTCGAACCTGGGCACCAGCCTGATCGGCAAGCGCGTGACCCCGGGCTTCCTGCAGGAGTCGGACGAGCAGTCGTACGAGAAGATGAAGGACCGGGTGATGGAGGAGCTCAAGCGCGCCTTCCGGCCGGAGTTCCTCAACCGCATCGACGAGATCGTGGTGTTCCACCCGCTGTCGGCGGAGCACATCCGCGAGATCATCCGGCTCATGGTCCGCCGCATCAACAAGCAGCTGGCCGAGAAGGGCATCGAGCTGGTGCTGACGCCGGCGGCGGAGAGCGCCCTGGTCGACAAGGGCTACGACCCGACGTACGGCGCGCGGCAGCTCCGCCGCACCATCCAGAAGCACGTGGAGGACCCGCTGGCGGAGGCCATCATCCGGGGCCAGATCCCGGAGAGCGCCAGGATCGAGGTGGGGTTCGACGGCGTGAACTTCGTCTTCCGCGAGGCGGAGGCCGTCGAGGTCCCGCTCGAGCTTGCGGAGCACTAACCGGCAGTCCGCGCGAGCCTGAGAGCCCGGTGACCGCCACGGGGAGAGCGCGCCTCTCCGTTTTTTTTGCGTGCCTGGCGCTGCTCCTGGTCCACCCGGGGGCCGCGCGGGCCCAGCAGCAGCCCCCCATCCTGGTCAAGGAGCTCGCCGTCGAGGGGGCCCGCCGCGTGCAGGAGGCGGTGATCCTGGGGCGGGTCCAGACCCGGATCGGCTCCCCCTTCAACCCCTCCCAGCTCTCCGAGGACCTCCGAGGCATCTTCGCCCTGGGCTTCTTCGACGACGTGCAGATGCGGGTGGAGGACTTCGAGGGCGGGGTGAAGGTGACCTTCGTGGTGGTGGAGCGGCCCTTCGTCCGGGACGTGGCGTTCACGGGCAACACCCGCATCTCCAGCAGCGACCTCCAGGAGCGGATCGACCTCAAGCTCGGCAGCGTCTACAACCCGGTGGACGTCCAGCGGGCCCGGGAGCGGCTGAAGGACCACTACGAGGAGGAGGGGTACTTCGAGGTCCAGATCACCCCCGAGGTGGAGAAGTTCCCCGACGGGGACGTGCGGGTCGTCTTCAGCATCAACGAGGGGCGGCGGATGACCATCGACCGGATCGTCGTCCGCGGCAGCAAGGGCCTCACCGAGCGGCAGATCAAGCGGGCGCTGGCCACCCAGGAGCGCCAGTTCTGGATCCTCCGCACCACCGTGCAGCGCCAGAAGCTCGACGAGGACGTGGAGCGCATCCTGGCGCTCTACAACGACCACGGCTACATCCAGGCCCGGGTGGAGAAGTACGACGTGCAGGTGGACCGCGACCGGGCCCGCGTCACCATCGTCTTCGACGTGGTGGAGGGCCCGCAGTACCGCGTGAGCGAGGTGCGCATCAGCGGCGTGACCCTGGTGCCCGACGCCGAGGTGCGCCGTCTGGTCCGCCTCAAGCCGGGCGACGTCTTCTCGCGCAGCCGGCTCCGGGACAGCGTGCGGCAGATCACCGACCTCTACAGCAACCTGGGGCGGGCCTCGGCCGACGTGGCCCCCCGGACCGAGACCCAGCCGGGCGAGAAGCTGGCCGTGCTCCTGGAGGTGAACGAGGGGCCGGAGGTCTACGTCGAGCGGATCAACATCGTCGGCAACGTGCGCTCGCAGGACAAGATCCTGCGCCGGGAGATCCCCTTCGCCGAGGGCGACCTGTTCACGCTGCAGAAGCTGCAGCGCGCCCGGCAGCGCCTGGTGAACCTGGGCTACTTCGAGACCGTCAACGTCAGCACCTCCCCCGGCTCCGATAGGACCCGCATCGTCGTCAACGTGGACGTCACGGAGCGGCCCACCGGAATCTTCTCCATCGGCGGCGGCTTCTCCTCGGTGGACAGCTTCCTCGGCACCATCGACCTGGCCCAGCGCAACTTCCTGGGCCGCGGCTGGGAGGCCGCGATCCGCCTCCGCCTGGGCGGCCGCTCCCAGCAGGGGGTCATCAGCTTCACGGAGCCGTGGCTGTTCGACCGCCCGCTGTCGGCCGGCTTCGACCTCTTCAACACGCGGCGCGAGTTCACGGAGTACGACTACGACTCGCTGGGCGGCGCGCTGCGGCTCAGCCACCCCTTCGCCGAGTACTGGCGGTGGCACCTGGGCTACCGGCTGACGCGCGACAAAATCAGCGACCTGACGGACGACGCCACCCAGGCCCTGCGCGACGAGGAGGGCACCCGCGTCACCTCGCTGATGTCTGCCGCCCTCACCCGGGACAGCCGCGACAACGTCATCGCGCCCACGCGCGGCGGCGCCGCGTCGCTCACCCTGGAGTTCGCGGGCCTGGGGGGAGACTCCGAGTTCGTCAAGGCCGTGGGCTCCGTGAGCTACTTCAAGCCCATCTGGCTCAACCACATCCTGTCCGGGCGGGCCGAGGCGGGCTACGGCTTCGGCTGGGGGGAGGAGCCGCTGCCGCTCTTCGAGCGCTTCTACCTGGGCGGCCCCAGCTCCATCCGCGGCGTGAAGTTCCGCCGGATCTCGCCCCGGGACGAGTCCGGAACCCGCATCGGCGGCACCAGCGAGGTGCTGGGCAACGTGGAGTACATCGTCCCGCTCCCCCTGAACATCCGGCTGGCGGGCTTCTTCGACGTGGGCAACGTCTACGGCTTCGGGACCAAGTTCGACCTGACCGACACCCGGGAGGCGGCCGGCGCCGGCGTGCGGTGGCTGTCGCCGTTCGGGCCGATCCGGATCGACTACGGGATCAATCTCGACCGGAGGAAGGGCGAGGACTTCGGCGCGTTCCACTTCTCGGTCGGCTCGCCGTTCTAGGAGGATCGCATGAAGGGGTTCCTGGCTGCGCTCATCGTTCTCGCCGGGGCGGGCGTGCGCGCCGCCCCGCCCGCGGCTCCCCAGCAGGCCGCGGGGCCGGCGGGGGCGCGCATCGGCTTCATCGACGTCTCGCGCGT
>JBBIOF010000010.1:0-16357 GCA_037443505.1 Candidatus Rokuibacteriota bacterium | reverse complement strand
CACCCCGGCGGGCGCGTCCCTTCGGGCCAGGAGGGCCAGGCCTGCCGCGGACCGGCCCAGGGTTCCCGTCACGGCCACCACGTCGCCGGGGCGGGCGCCCGAGCGGAGGAGCGGCTGTCGCGCCGCCTCGCCCAGGACCGTGACGTTGACCAGCCACCCCGCGGGCGACGACGAGGTGTCCCCCCCGACGACGGCCACCCCGTGCTCGGCGGCCAGCGCCAGGGCACCCTCGTAGAAGGCCTCCACCTCCTCGGGGCTGGCGCCCGTCGGGCAGGCCAGCGCTACCAGTGCCCACCGGGGTTCGGCGCCCATGGAGGCGACGTCGGACAGGTTCACGGCCAGGGACTTCCAGCCGATGTCGGCCGGCTCGGCGTACCGGCGCCGGAAGTGGACGTCCTCCAGGAGCAGATCGGTCGTGGCCACCAGCAGGGTCCCGGGAGACGGCTCGAGCACGGCGCAGTCGTCGCCGACGCCCACGCGGACACCCCGGCCGCCTGGCGCGCGGCGCCGGATCGCGCGGATGAGCGCCAGCTCCTCGAGCCGGTCGGGGAGGTCGGCGGCCGGCCGCGCCGGGCGTCGCCGCGCTGCCCGGGCCTTCATCCGAGCTCCAGGAAGTTCCGGAGCAGGCGCTTGCCCTCGACGGTGAGGATGGACTCGGGGTGGAACTGCACCCCCTCGATCGGGTGGTGCCGGTGGCGGACGCCCATGATCTCGCCGTCCTCTGCCCAGGCGCTCACCTCGAGGTCGGCTGGCACGGTGTCTCGGAGGATGGCCAGGGAGTGGTAGCGGGTGGCCGTGAACGGGCTCGGCAACCCGGCGAACACCCCCCGCCCATCGTGGGTGATCTCCGAGGTCTTGCCGTGCATCTGCCGGCTGGCCCTGGCGACGGTGGCGCCGAAGGCCCGCCCGATGGCCTGGTGGCCGAGGCACACGCCCAGCACGGGCCGGGTGGGCCCGAGCCGGCGGATGACCTCCACGGAGATCCCGGCCTGGTCCGGCGTGCCGGGGCCGGGCGAGACGACGATGCGCTCGGGCGCCAAGGCGGCCACGGCGTCCACGTCCACCTCGTCGTTGCGCACCACGCGGAGGTCGGCCCCCAGCTCGCCCAGGTACTGGACCAGGTTCCAGGTGAACGAGTCGTAGTTGTCGATGACCAGGATCATGCGTGCGCGGTCGCGGCGGCCATGCGGAGGGCCAGCACCAGACCCCGGGCCTTCGAGCACGTCTCCAGCCACTCGGTCTTGGGGTCCGAGTCCGCCACGATGCCGGCGCCCACCTGGACCGACGCCCGGCCCCCGTGGCAGACGATGGTGCGGATGGTGATACAGGAGTCCAGGTTCCCCGAGTACGAGACGTAGCCCACGGCGCCCCCGTAGGGGCCGCGCCGCGTGGGCTCAAGCTCGTCGATGATCTCCATGGCCCGGATCTTGGGGGCCCCGGTGAGCGTGCCGGCCGGGAAGCAGGCCTGGAGGACCTCGAGCGCGTCCGCGCCCGGCCTGAGCTGGCCCGTCACGTGGCTCACCAGGTGCATCACGTGCGAGTAGCGCTCGACCACCATGAAGTCCGTCACCTTCACCGAGCCCAGCACCGACACGCGTCCCACGTCGTTGCGCCCCAGGTCCACCAGCATGACGTGCTCGGCCCGCTCCTTGGGGTCGGCCCGCAGCGCCTCCTCGTTGGCCCGGTCCTGGGCCTCGGTGGCGCCGCGCGGACTGGTCCCGGCGATCGGCCGCACCTCGACCCGGTTGCCCTCGAGCCGCACCAGCACCTCGGGCGAGGACCCCACGATGGTCGTCCGGCCCAGGCGCAGGAAGAAGAGGTAGGGCGACGGGTTGATGGTCCGGAGCGCACGGTAGACCGTGAACGGGTCGGCGGGCAGGGGGCAGTCCAGGCGCCGCGAGACCACGATCTGGTAGGCGTCCCCGGCCGCGATGTACTCCTTGGCCCGGCGCACGGCGCCGGTGTAGGCCTCCTCGTCCATGGTGGACGTGAAGCCCTCCTCCCCGAGAGCCAGCAGCGGGCCGGGTGGGGCGAGCGCCAGGGGCGTCGGCGTGCGGGTCGGCCGTGCGAGCTTCGCCAGGATCATCCCGATGCGCACCGCCGCCCGGTCGTAGGCCTGGTCCAGCGCGGCGTGGCCGCGGTCCTCCACGTGGGCGTTGGCGATCACCAGCAGCCGGTGGCGGAGGTTGTCGAACACCAGGAGCGTGTCCGTCAGCATGAAGACGGCGTCAGGCAGCCGGAGGTCGTCCCGGGCCCGGGCCGGCAGCCGCTCCATGTGCCGCACCATGTCGTACGCCATGTAGCCGACGGCACCGCCCTGGAAGCGCGGCAGGCCGGGGACGCTGACCGGCTGGAACCGGCGCAGGACGCCGCGCAGCGCCTCCAGGGGATTGCCGTCCGGCAGCCGCTCCACGCGCCCCCCGGCGTGCCGGAGCTCGATCCGCCGGCCCTTGGCGGCGAAGACCATCAGGGGGTCGGTGCCGAGGAACGAGTAGCGCGCCCATTTCTCCCCACCCTCCACGGACTCGAGCAGGAAGGAGTAGGGGCCGGGCCTCAGGCGCAGGTACGCGGACAGCGGAGTGTCCAGGTCGGCGGGCAGCTCCGCGAAGACAGGGACGAGGTTACCGCTCCCGGCGAGGGCGCGGAACTCGTCCCGGGTGGGGGACAGCGAAGGAATGACTATGCCGCCGGAACTGATGCGGCCACTCGCGGGCGCCGCCGCTCAGGCGAGCGCGTCCAGCTTCTTCTGCAGCTGGGCTTTCGGCACGGCCCCGATCACCTGATCGACGACCTTGCCGTCCTTCACGAACAGGATCGTCGGGATCGACCGGATCCCGTAACGGGCAGCCAGCCCCGGGTTCTCGTCCACGTTCACCTTCGCCAGGGTCACGCGGCCGTCCGCGGCGCGGGCCAGCTCCTCGAGCACGGGGGCGATGGCGCGGCAGGGGCCGCACCACTCCGCCCAGAAGTCCACCATCATCAGGCCCTGGGTGGCGACCAGCGCCTCGTCGAAGTTCCGCTCCGTGAGGTGGACCGTTGCCGAATCAGCCATTTGGGAGGCTCCCCTCGTTGAAAAATCAACGCCTACGCTAACATACCGGGCACGGACGCGCAAGGCTGGGGTCGCCCGGAGAAATGATTGCTTGTCACTCTGGCACGTCCTCATGCTAGAGTGCGGTCGTTATGGTGGAGTCGGCGCGCGTCCTGGTGGTCGATGACGAGATGTCGATCCTCCTGCTCCTCAAGGAGGCCCTCGGCCAGTGGGGCTACGAAGTGACGTGCGCGAGCACGGGCGCCGAGGGTCTGGCGGCGATGCGCAACCAGATGTTCGACGCCGTCCTCACCGACGTCCGGATGCCGGACATGAGCGGGCTCGACCTCCTGCGGGAGGTGAAGCGGCAGGACGAGTCCGTCGAGGTCGTGATCATGACCGGCTATCCCACCATCGCCTCGGCCGTGGAGGCGCTCAAGGAAGGGGCCTACGACTACCTCTCGAAGCCCCTGATCCTGGACGAGCTGCGCCACCTGATGCAGCGGCTCATGGAGCGCCGGTTCCTGCGCGGCGAGGTGAACACGCTGCGGGCCCGCCTGGGCGAGGAGCTCACGGTCAACGAGCTCATCGGCAGCTCGCCGGCCATGCAGCGGGTGAAGGAGATCATCGGCAAGGTCGCGGTGGCCGACTCGCCCGTCCTCATCGAGGGCGAGAGCGGCACGGGCAAGGAGCTGGTCGCCGCCGCCATCCACCGCCTCTCCGCGCGGGCCAAGGGCCCCTTCATTCCCGTGAACTGCAGCGCCATCCCGCGCGACCTGCTGGAGTCGGAGTTCTTCGGCCACGTGCGGGGCGCCTTCTCCGGGGCCGTGGCCGACACGCTGGGCCTCTTCCGCGGCGCCAACGAGGGCACCATCTTTCTGGACGAGATCGCCGAGCTCCCGCCGGAGCTCCAGGTGAAGCTGCTCCGCGTCCTCCAGGAGATGCAGGTGCGCCCGGTGGGCTCCACCAAGGCCTTCCCGGTGGACGTGCGGGTCATCGCCGCCACCAACCGGAATCTGGAAGCGGAGATGACCGCGGGCCGGTTCCGGCAGGACCTCTACTACCGCCTGAACGTCATCCGGATCAACCTGCCCCCGCTCCGCGAGCGCCGGGAGGACATCCCGGCCCTGGTGAACCACTTCATCCGGCGGTTCAACAAGCGCTTCCGCCGGGACGTCCGCGGCATCACCCCCGACGCCCTCAACGCCCTGACCGCGTACGACTACCCCGGCAACGTGCGGGAGCTGGAGAACCTGATCGAGCGGGCGTTCGCCATGGGGGCGCGCGAGCAGATCACCCTGGCCGACCTGCCCAGCCTCACCGCGCGGCCGGAGGTGGCGCCCTCGGTGGCCACGAAGACCATCCCCACGCTGGCCGAGGTGGAGAAGGAGCTGATCCTCCGGGCCCTCGCCGTCTTCAACAACGACAAGGAGGAGGCGGCCCGGGCGCTCGGCATCTCCCGCCGGACGATCTACCGGCGCCTCAAGGAGTACGGCAAGCTCTAATTAGCCGGGGACCGGGCTAGAGGTCCGTTTCGTCCTCCGCCCCCTCCCCCTCGGACTCGTCGCCGCCGCGTCCCTCATCGGGCCCGCGGCCGGCGAGCGCGGCCATCAGGTGGCCGAGCTCCCTCTCGCCGTCCTCGTCCGCCGCCAGCACTCGCACGTACAGGCGCTCGCCCACCACGCTGGCCTTCGTCAGGGCCACCAGGGTCGGCCTGAAGGCGATCGCCGGGTGGAGGGCCTCGTCCACGGCCGACTGGATGGCCGTGGTCAGTTCCGGGGTGTCATCGCCCACCCCGGCCAGGGGGATCGAGGTGGTGATCTCGACGACGCTGGCCCCGGCCGGGCCGGCGAGCGCCAGCGCGGCCAGCGCGGCCCCTGCGGCGATCCCACGTCTCATGGCGTTCCTCCTCCAGGCGATCCAGCGCCTGCCCCCGAGCAGCGAAGGCCGTGCCAGCGACCCGCCCCGGGCTCCAGTGCAGGATTTACGCGGCGGCGATGCCGGTCTCGGCGGCGCGGCCACCGGCCGTCCGGCGCCGCCAGACGTCCAGGAGCGCGTCGGTGACGGCCAGCACCACCGGCCCCAGGATGGCGCCCGACGGCCCGAAGAGCAGGAGGCCGCCCACGACGGCGACGCCGCCCCAGACGGCCAGGATCAGGGCCCGGCCCCAGCGGCCGTCGAGGGCGAGGAAGGCGGCGGCCGGGAGCCACACGACGAACGTCCCGAGCACCGGGACGATGGCGAGCGTCGCCATCACGAGGCCCCAGAGCGCCGGCGCCGCCAGCCCGAGGACCGCGAACATGAGGCCGCCCATGGCGCCCTGCACCAGGGCCACCACCAGGCTGCCGTAGATGGTGGCGTGGAGGGTGTCCGCGACGCGGGCGTCTCGAGCCGGATCTCCGCGCGGCGGCCCGGTCCGCCGCAGGCCCTGGGCTCCGGCATCTCCTCCTCCACGGTGCTGGGATCGCCCGCCTGTGCCCGCTCAAACCGGGTGCCAGGGAGCGGCGGGTCAGCCGGCCGTGACGTAGCCCTCCAGGAGGTCCCGCGCGACCAGCGCGGGGTCGCGCTCGGCCGGGGGCCCGTAGCCGCCTCCTCCCGGAAGCCGGACCTCCACCAGCGTCCCGGGCGGCACGGTGCGCGCGGCCTTGGGGTTGTCCGGCTTCACACCGTCGAAGAGGACCTCTCCCGGAGCCCCGGGGCCGCCGCCCTGGAAGCCCGCCGCCGGGTACCGGGTCCGGTCGCAGAGAACCGAGCAGACGACGGGCTCTCGCGTGCGCGGGCGGAAGGCGATGATCTGGCCGAGGCCGCCGCGGTAGCGGCCCCGGCCGCCGGAGTCCGGGCGCAGCTCCTTGCGCTCCACCACCAGGGGCGCGAGCGTCTCGATCACCTCCACGGGCGTGCCGAGGACGCCGGACGGGAAGGCGGTGGCCGACAGCCCGTCCCTGCCGGCGCGGGCGCCGGTGCCGCCGGAGGAGAAGAACACGAAGGTGAAGGGACGGTCGTCAAGCCCGCGGCCCGCCAGCTGCACGCCCCAGATGTTGGCGGAGCCCTCGGCCATGACGCGCCCGGGCAGCGCCTGGCCCAGGGCCCCGGCGATGACGTGGGGCAGGAAGTGGCCGATGACGTGGCGCGCCGCGACCGGCGCCGGGTGGGTCGCGTTCAGGATGGAGCCCTCGGGCGCGGTGATCCGCAGGGGACGGAAGGCGCCCTCGTTGTTGGGCACGTCGGGGCTCACGATCACCTTCACGCCGTAGGTGGTGTAGGCCTCGGTGTAGTTCATCACCACGTTGATGCCCCGGGGGCTGGCCGGGGACGAGCCCGTGTAGTCCACCAGCAGCTCGTCGCCCCGGGCCTCGCAGCGGACGCGGATGGTGACGGGCTCGTCGAAGCCGTCGGAGGTGATGGCGTACTCCCAGGCGCCGGGCCGGAGGGCGCGGATGGCGTCCCGCATGGCGCGCTCGGTCCGGCCCACGATCTCGTCGGCCAGCGGCTCCAGGCGGGCCAGGCCGAACTCCTCCATGAACTCCAGGAGCCGCTCGCCTCCCACCGCGCCTCCCGCGATCTGGGCGTGGAAATCCCCCAGCACCATGTCGGGCAGGCGCACGTTGGCCCGGATGAGGGCCACCAGGGTCTCGTCGGGGCGGCCGGCCTCGTAGAGCTTCACGATGGGGAGGAACAGGCCCTCCTCGTAGACCTCGCGCGCCTCGGCCGAGAGCACGCGGCCGCCGATGTCGGCGGTGTGGCAGGTGGAGGCGAAGAAGGCCACGCAGTCGTCGCCGCGGAAGACCGGCGTGACGATGGTCACGTCGTTCAGGTGGCCGGAGGTCTTCCAGGGATCGTTGGTGACCACGGCGTCGCCGGGGCGCCACGTCTCCACCGGGTAGGCGGCGAGGACGTGCTTCATCGCCAGCGCCATCGAGTTGATGTGCCCGGGCGTGCCGGTGACGGCCTGGGCGACCATCCAGCCGCGCCGGTCGAAGACGCCGGCCGACAGGTCGCCGGCCTCGCGCACGACGGAGGTGAACGAGGTGCGCTGCAGCGCCGTGGCCTGCTCGTTCACCACGCCGATCAGCCGGCTCCAGCAGATCTCCAGGGTGACGGGGTCCATCATCGAGGCAGCTCCACGACGAGCGCGAGCCCGTCGTCCACGCGGATGCGGGCGCCGGGGCCCAGGACCGCGGTGGATTCGCGCTCCTCCACGATGGCCGGCCCCTCGAAGGTCTGGCCCGGACGGAGCGCGTAGCGGTCGTACACCGGCGTGGCCGCGAAGCCGCCCGCCTCCGGGAACCAGGCGGGCCGGGTGCCCTTGACGGCGGCCCGGACGTCGGGGGCTCCTCCGGGCCCCGCCTCCACCCGCAGCGACACCTCCGGGGACGGGCCGGCCACCGTCACCCGCCAGTTCAGCGCCTCGACCGACACGCCCTGCGGCAGGCGGTGGTAGAGGGCGCGGTAGGCGTCCTCGAAGTTCGCCACGATGGCGGGCAGGCTCTCCGCCGAGAGGGTGCCCGGGGGCAGCGCCGCCTCCACCTCGTGGCCCTGCCCCAGGTAGCGCATCTCGGCCACCCGCGCGATCCGGACGTCGGCCGCGGCGACGCCGGCGCGGGCGAGCAGCGCCCGCCCCTCGCGCTCCATCTCCTCGAGGAGGCGGTTGACGGCGGCCCAGTCCGCCGCGTCCAGGCGCTCGCGGCGGGTGCGGACGAAGTCGAAGGCGAGCGGGGCGGCCAGGAGCCCGTAGGCCGAGATGGCGCCCGCCCCGAAGGGCACCAGGACCCGGGGCACGCGGAGGATGCGCGCCACCTGCCAGCAGTGGACGGGGCCGGCCCCGCCGAAGGCGAAGAGCGGGTAGGCGCGCAGGTCCCGGCCGCGCTCGATGCCGTGCACGCGCGCGGCGGCGGCCATGTTCTCGTTGACCACGCGGTGGATGCCCCACGCCGCCTCCGTCACGGTGAGCCCCAGCGGCCGGGCCACGTGCTCCTCCACGGCACGGGCGGCGGCCTCGCGATCGAGCCGCATGCGTCCGCCCAGGAAGAAGCGGTCGTCCAGGTAGCCGAGGAGCAGGTCGGCGTCGGTCACCGTGGGCAGGCGGCCGCCGCGCCCGTAGCAGGCGGGGCCAGGATCCGCGCCCGCGCTGTCCGGGCCCACCTTGAGCAGGCCCAGGCGGTCCACGCGGGCGATGGACCCGCCTCCGGCACCGATCTCGATCAGCTCGATCACGGGCACGCGGATGGGCAGCCCCGACCCCTTCTTGAAACGGTCGGCGCGGGCGACCTCGAACTCCCGGGCCACCAGCGGCGTGCCCCCGTCGACCACGCAGGCCTTGGCGGTGGTGCCGCCCATGTCGAAGGAGAGCAGCCGCGCCTCGCCCCGCTGCCGCGCCGCCTGCGCCGCAGCCAGGGCCCCCGCGGCCGGCCCCGACTCCACCAGCCGGATGGGGACGCGGCGCGCCTCGGCGGGCAGCGCGATGCCGCCCGAGGACTGCATGACGTAGAGCTGGCCCGGGACGCCCAGCTCGGCCAGGCGGCGCTCCAGGTCCTCCAGGTAGCGGGCCATGAGGGGAACGACGTAGACGTTGGCCACCGTGGTCGAGGCCCGCTCGTACTCCCGGATCTCCGGGACCACGTCCGAGGAGCAGGAGACGGGCAGGCCGGGCGCCACCTCGGCGGCGAGCGCCGCCACGCGACGTTCGTGGGCGGGGTTCACGTAGGCGTGGAGCAGGCAGACGGCCAGCGCCTCCACCCCGGCGGCCACCAGGTCCCCGATGACCGCCCGCGCCTGGGCCTCGTCGAGCGGCAGCAGCACCGACCCGTCCGCCAGCACCCGCTCGGTGACCTCCCGGCGCAGGTGGCGGGGCACCAGGGGAGGCGGCGGATCGATGGAGAGGTCGTACATGTCGTAGCGGCCCTCGCGGCGGATCTCGAGGGCATCGCGGAAGCCGCGGGTGGTGAGGAGTGCGGTTTTGGCCCCCTTGCGCTCGATCAGGGCGTTGGTGGCCAGGGTGGTGCCGTGGACGACGGCGCGCACGGCCGCGGCCCCCAGGCCGGACTCGGCGAGCAGCCCCTGGACGCCCTGCTCGACCCCCTGGGCCGGGTCCTTGGGGGTGGTGAGCACCTTGCCCACCCGGAGGGCGCCCGTGCTCTCGTCCAGCAGGATCAGGTCGGTGAACGTGCCTCCGATGTCGACGCCCAGGCGCGCGGGCATGGCGGAGTGAGTCTACACCGGGTTGCCGGGCCCCGCCTTGACCCGCGACTCCGGCCTGGCCTATCGTGGCTGTCACCTGCCGGACCCCAAGGAGGCCTCCGATGAAACGGATCGGCACGCTGGCACTGACGGCATCGCTCCTGGCGGCGCTCCTGGCCCCCACCGACCTCTCCGCCCAGCAACGGCGGCTGGTCACCATCGCCTCGGGGTGGGTGGTCGGGGTCTACTACCCGCTGGCGGGCGCCATGTCCCGCATCGTCTACAAGGCGAAGGACCTGAACCTGAGGGCGACGGTGGAGTCGTCCGGCGCGTCGGTGGCCAACGCCCAGCTCATCGGGACGGGCGACGCGGACTTCGCCCTGCTCCAGAACGACATCGCGTACTACGCCTACAACGGCACCACCCTCGGCGCCTTCCAGGGCAAGCCCGTCAAGAACATGGGGGGCATCTTCACCATCTATCCGGAGCTGGTCCACATGGTAGCGGCCCAGGCCTCCGGCGTGAGGTCTGTCCGCGACCTCAAGGGCAAGCGGGTGGTGCTGGGGCCGCAGGGCTCGGGCACCGAGGCCAACGCGCTCCAGATCCTGGAAGTGCACGGCCTCAGGGAGTCCGACCTCGGCAAGGCCGAGCGCATCGACGCGGCCGCGGCCGCCGACCAGCTCAAGGACGGACGGGTGGACGCCGCCTTCTTCACCACCGGGCTCGGGTCGGCCGTCATCGTGGACAGCTTCATCTCCGGCAAGGTGACGATGGTTCCCATCGGGGCCGCCGAGGGCGAGGCGCTCCGGAAGAAGTACCCCTTCTACACCATCGAGAAGATTCCCGCCAACACCTACAAGGGACAGGAGCGGGAGGTCACGACGCCAGCCGTGATGGCGATGATGGTGGCGCGGCGGGACCTGCCCGACGACCTGGTCTACCGGTTCACGAAGGCCATCTTCGACGACCTCAAGCAGTTCCACGACGCCCACGCCGCGGCGAAGCACCTGACGCTCCAGACAGCGCTCAACGGCATGCCCATCCCGCTCCATCCGGGCGCCGAGCGGTTCTTCAAGGAGAAGGGTGTCGCCAGGTAGCCTCCGCCTCCTGACCGGTCCCGGGCTCGCCGCGGCGGCGCTCGCCGCCGCCGCCGCAGGTCCGGCGGCGTGGCCCCTCACCCCAACCGTCCGGCACCTCGTCGTCGAGGACGCCGCCACCGGCCGCCTGCTCCACCGCGAGCCCGTCCGGCCCGGCGACACGTTCGCCCTCGCCTACGTCCACTCCTCCGAGCACGTGCCCGTCCGCGGGGTGTTCCGCGTGGAGGCGGACGGGAGCTTCACCGTGGTGGAGACCGCGTTCGGCGGCTTCGGGCCCGGCCTGCCGGAGCTCCGGCCCGGCGACGACTGGCTGGTCCGCGACGGGATGATCGTGGCGAGGGCGCCGGGCGTCAGGCTGCAGGAGCTCACCGTCCGCGTGTCGCCCATCACGTACCACCGCCTGACCACCCCCGGCGGCGTCGGCCTCGACCTCTCCGGCCGCCTCGGGGCCGGCGGACGGATCCGGGTCACCGCGGGCTGACCCCGGCGCCGGGCCCGCCCGGCCGCAGGCTACAGGAGCGGCGCGTCCGGCGCGCGGCGGCGCTGGACCAGGTAGATGAGCGCGAAGGCCACGAAGCCCGCGACGTCCGTGTAGATGCCCGGCTTCACCAGCATCACCGCCGCGACGAACAGCACCGCGCGCTCCCACCAGCGCGCCTCGGTGATCAGGTGCCCCTGCATCGCGGCGGCCAGGCCGTACATGCCCACCGTGGCGGTGACGAAGATCCACGCCGCCTCGTACCAGGTGGTGTCGATGAGCAGCATGGCGGGCGCCGTGATGAACATGAACGGCAGCAGGAAGGTCCGCATGTCCAGCGTGAAGGCGCGGATGCCCGTCTTGAAGGGGTCGGAGCGGGCGATACCGGCGGCGGCGTAGGCGGCGAGCCCCACCGGCGGCGTGTCGTCGGCCAGGATGCCGAAGTAGAAGACGAAGAGGTGCACGGCCACCAGGGGAATGGCGAGCCCCTGGGACTGCCCCAGGGCCACCAGGGCAGGCGCCGTGAGCGTGGCCATGATGATGTAGGTCGGCGTGGTGGGCACCCCCATGCCCAGGACCAGGCAGGCCACCATGGTCAGGAACAGGCCGAGGTAGAGGCTGCCCGCCGAGGCATCCACCACGATCGACGAGAGGTTGAGCCCCACGCCGGTGAGGGTCACGACGCCCACGATGATGCCCGCGCAGGCGCACGTCATGGCCACCGACGCCATGTTGCGGGCGCCCATGTAGCAGGCCTCCACCAGCCGCCGGGCCGCCGCGGCCTCCGCCGGGCCGGGAGCGGCCGCGGGCGGGTGGCCCGGCACCACGGGCGCCCGGCGCAGGCCCTGGACGAGGCTCGCCGCCAGGAACATCGCGGCCGCCGCCACCAGGGACATGAAGGCCGAGGTGAGCGGCGTGTACTCCCTGACGATCAGGTAGTAGAGCAGCACCCCCACGGGGATCAGGTAGTGCAGGCCCGACAGGAACGTGGGCAGGAAGCGCGGCAGCTCCGTCCTGGGCAGGCCTCGGATGCCGTGCTTGAGCGCCAGCAGGTGGACGGCGCCCAGGAGGGCGAGCTGGTCGATGACGGCGGGCAGCGCCGCCGCCTTCGCGATCTCCAGGTAGGGCATGCGGAGCCACTCCGCCATGACGAAGGCGGCGGCGCCCATGACGGGCGGCATGAGCTGGCCGTTGCCGCCGGCCGCGGTCTCGATGCCGCCGGCCACCTCCGGCCGGAACCCCACGCGCTTCATGAGGGGGATGGTCATGGAGCCGATGGTGGCCGTGTTGGCGATGGAGGAGCCGGTGATCGTGCCCATGAACGCCGACGCCACCACCGCCACCTTGGCGGGGCCGCCGCGGGTGTGGCCCACCAGGGAGAAGGCCACGCGGATCAGGTACTCGCCGGCGCCCGTCCGCTCCAGTACCGCCCCGAACAGCACGAAGGCGAACACGAAGGTGGAGGACACCCCCAGGGGGATGCCGAAGAGGCCCTCGGTGGTCAGGTAGAGCTGGCCCACCACGCGGCGCAGGCTGTAACCCCGATGGGAGAGCAGCTCGGGCATCCACGGGCCGACGAACGCGTAGGCCAGGAAGCCGAGGGTGATGACCGGGAGCCAGACGCCCACCGCCCGGCGCGTGCCCTCCAGCACCAGGACGACCAGCACCACGCCCGCGGCCACGTCCCCGGCCGTGGGCGTGCCGACCCGCTTGATCAGCTCCTGGTGGTTGAGGGTCACGTAGAGCGCCGCCCAGGCCCCGACGCCCGCCAGCACCAGGTCGTACCAGGGCAGGCGTCGCTGCCGGGCCGACTTCGCGGCCGGGTAGAACATGAACCCGAGGGCGAGGGCGAAGGCGAGGTGGACGGAGCGCTGGAGGACCCCGGGCAGCGTGCCGACCGCCGCCGTCCACAGCTGGAAGGCCGTCATGGCGAGCGCGAGCCCGCCGGCCAGGTAGAAGGACCAGCCGGACAGCTCCCGGGCGCCGAACTCCGCCTCCTTGACCAGGCGCTCAGCCTCGGCAATCCCGGCCTGCTCCTCGCGGCCGATGCGGAGGTTCAGCTCGCCGGCCACCGCGGCGTCTCGGCCTGGATGCGCGGGGTCACGCGCCCGGCGGGCGGGGAGAAGGGGCGGCGCTCGCGGTCGCGGACGGTCTCCACGGCGGCCATGGGCGCCTCAGCATACCCGACAGCTTCGGGCCCGGTCGAGGGCGATCCGGGCGATCAGCCGGCGTAGCCGATCCTGAGCTCCGGCGAGCGCAGGAGGGTCTGGGCCACCACGCAGTAGCGCTCGGTGAGGTGCAGCAGGCGCTCCCGCTGCTCCGGGGATGTCGCCTCCGGGGGGCCCTCGCGCAAGCACTGACTTGACAGGCTTTGCAGGATGTCGGTATAAGTCGCGCCACCCACCCGAATCGCCAGGAGGACCAGAGACCATGGCGTGGATCCGGACGATCGTCATCGCTTCGCTCCTCGCCCCCTTCCTGGGCCTCGCGGCCCCCCCGGGCCCGGCGGCCGGCCAGACGCGCTTCAAGATGCCGCGGACGCTGGTGTGGACGGCCTACGACGTCGGCTCGGCCGGCTACAGCCAGGCGGCGTCGATCGGCAACGCCATGCAGCAGAAGGAGGGCATCACGCTGCGGGTCATCCCGGCCGGCAACGACGTGGCCAGGCAGATCCCGCTGCTCCGCCGCACCGCCCAGTTCGGTGCGCTGGGGAGCGCCTCCTTCCTCTCGCAGGAGGGCGTCATGGACTTCGCCGCCCCCGAGTGGGGTCCCCAGCCCATCCGCATCATCGGGGCGGCGTGGGCCGACTTCAACACGGGCGCCCCCTCCTGCGCGGGCGACGCCGGCATCAAGACCGTGTACGACCTGAAGGGCAAGCGGATGGCCTGGGTGGTCGGGGCGCCGGCGCTGAACCTGAACATGACGGCCTACCTGGCCGCGGGCAACCTGACCTGGGCCGACGTGCAGAAGACCGACTTCCCGAGCTGGGGCGCCTCGGCCCGCGCCGTCATCGAGGGCAAGGCGGACTGCTTCATCGCCAACACCAACTCCGGTCCGGTGTACGAGCTGGCCAACTCGCCGCGCCGGTACGCCCCGGCCGTCATCCCGAGCCCGCGGAAGGATCCCGCCGCCTGGCAGCGGCTCAAGAAGTGGGCGCCCTACATGGAGCCCAACGACGCGACGATCGGCGCGCCGCCGGTCTCGCGCGACGCGCCGCACGAGGGCGCGACCTACGGCTACCCCATCATCGCCGCGTACGACTTCCAGGACCCCGAGCTGGTCTACCGGCAGACGAAGTCGATGTACGAGCTCTTCCCGGCCTACAAGGACGCCTGGCCCGGCAACACCGGCTTCGCCCTGGAGGCGCAGCGGCTCAAGTGGGTGGTGCCCTACCACGAGGGCGCCGTCCGCTACTTCCGGGAGCGGAAGGTCTGGACGGAGGAGATCGACCGGCACAACCGGGAGCTGCTCCGCCGCCAGGAGGTGCTGGCGGGGGCGTGGAGCCGCGCGCAGGAGGAGGCGCAGAAGCAGAAGGTCGGCGCGGCGAAGCTCCCCGAGCTCTGGATGAAGATCCGGGCCGAGGAGCTCCGGAAGGCCGGCCTCGACCCGTACTGGGAGGCGAAGTTCTGGTAGGCCGCGATGGCGGCTGAGGGCGCCGCGCGGCAGCGCCGGCTGGAAGGGCCGTGGCAGGCGGTCTTCGTCGTGCTCACGGTCGCCGGGCTGGCGCTCGCCGTCAACCAGCTCTTCAACCTGCGGTTCTTCGCAGGGGTCGTCCTCCTGGAGAACCGCTACCTGTACCTGCTGCTGGCCGCGTTCTTCGCGCCGGTGTTCCTGGTCTTCCCCGCCGGCGCGGGCGCCGCGCGGCGCGTGCCCTGGTACGACGCCGTGCTCTTCCTGGCCGCCGCCGCCGCGGCCTGCTACTTCGCCTGGAACGCCGAGCGCATGGTGCGGGAGGCCTGGGAGTTCCAGGCCCCGGCCCCGGCCGTGGCGGTGGGCGTGGTGCTTTGGCTCCTGCTCCTCGAGGGGGCGCGCCGGACGGGCGGCGCCTCGCTGGCCGGGATCCTCCTGGTCTTCTCCCTCTATCCCGTCTACGCGGGCCGGCTCCCGGGGCCTGTGGCCGGCTTCAGCCTGAGCTTCGCCGACACGATCCGGTACCAGACGGGCAGCGTGGAGGCCGTGCTGGGGATCCCCATGCGGGTGTTCGGCACGCTCCTGATCGGCTTCATCCTCTTCGGCGTCGCGCTCCACGTCACCGGCGCCGGCCGCTTCTTCACCGGCATCTCCATGGCGCTGCTGGGCACCGTCCGCGGCGGCACCGCGAAGGTGGCCATCGTGGCCAGCGGCCTGTTCGGCACCATGAGCGGCAGCGCCGTGAGCAACGTGCTGGCGACGGGCGTGGTGACGATCCCGGCCATGAAGCGCACGGGGTTCCGTCCCGAGGACGCGGCGGCCGTGGAGGCCAACGCGGCCAGCGGCGGCGTGCTGACGCCGCCGGTCATGGGCGCGGTCGCCTTCGTCATGGCCTCGGTCCTGGGCGTGCCCTACGTCACCGTCGCCGCCGCGGCGGCGGTGCCCGCCGCCCTCTACTACTTCTCGCTGTTCCTCCAGGTGGATGCCTACGCCGCCAAGTACGGGATCCGCGGGCTGCCGCGGGCCGAGCTGCCGTCGCTGCGGGCGACCGTGGCCGACGGCTGGTTCTACGTCTTTGTGTTCGCCGTGCTGCTGGTCCTGCTGGTGTACCTCCGGCAGGAGGCGCTGGCTCCGTTCTGGGCGACGGCCGTGCTGCTGGCCCTGGCGATGCTCCGGCACGACACGCGGTGGACCCCGGAGCGGGTCCGGGCCTTCGTGGTGTCGAGCGGCACCATCCTCTGCGAGCTGGTCACGGTGCTGGCCTCCGTGGGGCTCCTCATCGGCGGTCTCACGGTGACGGGTGTCATCGGCACCTTCACCAGCGACCTGATCCGCATCGCGGGCGGCAACGTGACCGCGCTGGTCCTGATGACGGCCGTGGGCTGCTTCGTGCTCGGCACCGGGCTCACCATCACCGCCTCCTACATCTTCCTGGCGGTGATGGTGGCCCCCGCGCTGGTCCAGCATGGACTGAACCCCATCGCGGTGCACCTGTTCATCCTGTACTGGGCCGTGCTCTCGGAGATCACGCCCCCGGTCGCCCTCTCGGTGGTGACGGCGGCCAGCCTGGCCGGCGCGCCCGTCATGCGGTCGATGATGGAGGCGATGCGGTTCGGCGCGGTCAAGTACGTGCTGCCCTTCTTCTTCATCTACAGCCCCGCCCTGGTGCTCCAGGAGCGCGGGGTCCTCCACGTGACGGAGGTGCTGGCGGCGGCCGTGGCCGGCCTCGGGCTGGTCGCCTACGCCCTGCAGGGCTACCTGCCGGGCGTCGGCCCCGTGAACGCCAGCGCGCTCGGCTACGTGGTCCGGACCGTGCTGACGGCGGCCGGCGTGCTCCTCGCGCTGCCCGAGCGCACGACCACCGCCATCGGGCTCGCCGTCGGGGTCGTGGCCTACGGGCTGGCTGCGGTGGTCGCGCGGATGGATCCCTCCGTCCTGGTCCGG
>JBBIOF010000009.1:0-17020 GCA_037443505.1 Candidatus Rokuibacteriota bacterium | reverse complement strand
GCAGCCGCGCGCCCCATATCGGGCGCGGCCGGCTCGGTCCCGGACGCGGCCAGCGCTCCGGCCGCGGCCGGACGGGCCGCGACAACCGCGATCGCCAGGGCTGCCAGCACGCACGCCACGCGGGGAACCACGGCACCGTGAAGGATAGCACTTGCCGGGGGCGGGTGACGATTTTCGTCACCCGAGGGGGCAGCCCTGGCAGCTTCCGGGAGGGGCGGTGCCGCGAAGTCCCCGTCGGAGCGTCGGTCCCGGGATGGCACCCGCCGTGCAACCCTCGCCGATCGCCATGCGTCACGCGATGCGCACACCCACGGAGAAGGGACAGGCCGCTCCGAAGGTCGTGGTGGTGATGCCCGCCTACAACGCGGGCCGGACCCTCCGCCTCACCTACGAGGAGCTGCCCAAGGACACGGTGAGCCTGGTCATCCTGGTGGACGACGGGTCCACCGACGCCACGCTCGACATCGCCCGCGACCTGGGCCTCGAGATCTTCGTCCACAACCGCAACTACGGCTACGGGGCCAACCAGAAGACGTGCTACGCCGAGGCGCTGCGGGCGGGGGCCGACGTGGTCGTCATGGTCCACCCCGACTACCAGTACGACCCGACGCTCGTGCCCCAGATCATCGCCCCCATCCTGGCCGGCGAGGCCGACGTCGTGCTGGGCTCCCGGCTCAAGAGCGGCTCGCCCCTCGCGCAGGGCATGCCGTGGTGGAAGTACCTCGCCAACCGCTTCCTCACCTGGGTGGAGAACCGGGCCTTCGGGCTCCGCCTCAGCGAGTACCACACGGGCTACCGGGCGTTCCGCCGCGAGGTCCTGGAGACGGTGAACTTCGCCATGAACTCCGACGGCTTCGTGTTCGACCAGGAGATCATCGCCCAGGTCGTCGCCGCCAACTTCCGCATCGGCGAGATCGCCGTGCCCACCCGCTACTTCCCCGAGGCCTCGTCGGCGAGCTTCGCAGCCTCGACGGTGTACGGGCTCCGCATCCTGTCCCTGGTGGCCCGCTACCTCCTGCACCGCCACGGGGCGCGCTCGCGGCGCTTCGAGAGCCTCCGGGCGCGCTACCGCCGGCTGCCCCCGGCGCCCGGCGACGGGGCGCCCACGCCGGTGCCCACCGCTGCCGTCCATCGCTGAGTCGACGGGGGGCTCCGGCTGCCTCCCGGCCCCCTCGACCACGCGGTTCGTCCACGGGCCCGAGCAGGGCCGCGGGCGCCGCCGGCGGCCGCCGGGCCCTACCGCACCGGATCCAGGTTGGCGCACTCGGCGGCGAAGGCGCGGGCCGTCGAGGTGTCGAACCCCCGCAGGATGGTGATCTTCTGGGCCTCCAGCGAGCCCTCGGCGTGGATGGCGAGCAGCTCGTGGTAGCCGCCGAAGTCGGAGGCGAAGTAGTCGCGGATCAGGTTGAAGAGCTTCAGCCGGTTGATCGCGCCGAAGCCCCGCCGGCCCCCCAGGTAGCGCTCCACGTCCCCCTTGGTCTCGGGGTTCTTCCAGTCGGCCTCGCTCGGCCCCGTCACCAGGAGCCCGCCGGCGATGTCCTGCACCTTCTGGACCATCAGGTGGTAGTGCTCCGCGAAGTACTGCTTGGCGACGTTCGTCACGGTGGTGCCGGGCACCGCCAGGCCGGCCTTCAGCGTGCACTCGTGGGCGGCGGCCACGGTGAGCGCGCGGACGGTCTCCCGGTAGGCGACGAGGCGGGCCAGCTTGTCCCGCACGTGGCCGGCGGACGCGATGCCGTTGGCCTCGGCCGCCAGCACCGCGCAGCCGATCATCAGGTCCAGCAGCGGCAGCTTGTAGGAGATGGCGGTGAAGCGGTGGTACTCCACGAACCCCAGGGCCAGCGCCCCCGCGTACGGGGTCTCGCCGCAGAGGAAGACCCGGTCCCAGGGGACGAAGACGTCGTCGAACACGGTGAGGGTGTCGGCCACCTTGTGCCGGGACGAGACCGGGTGGTCGAAGGCCGAGGCGCCGCCCCCCGAGAAGGGGCTGGCGATGAACCTGAGCCCCGGCGTCCGGCACGGCACGGCGAACGACACCGCGTAGTCGCCGTCCTTCTCCCCGAGGGCCCGGCACGGCAGCACGATCAGCTCGTCGGCGAAGATGGCGTTCGTGGTGTGGGCCTTGGCGCCCCGGACGACGATGCCGTCGGGGCCGCGGTCCACCACGCGGACGTAGTAGTCGGGGTGCTCCTGCTCGGTGGGTCCCAGGCTCCGATCGCCCTTGACGTCCGTCTGCGCCACGCCCATGGCCAGGTCGCGCTCGGCCACGTACCGCCAGAACGCGCGCAGGCGCTCGTGGTACGGCGCGCGCTGCCGCTCCTGCATGGCGTGGGTTACGATGTGGGCGGCGAACAGGAAGTCGGTGCCGATCTCGCGGACCAGCACCACCAGGCCGCGGCCGGCCCGGGTGGTCTCCGCGATCAGCTCCCGGCGCTTGAGGAGGTCGCCGGCGTCGCGCGGCGGCTTGTAGAAGCGGTTGAGGGTGCGGCCGTCCTCGGTGTACCGGGCCAGCTCCCGGTGGCCGGGATCGTCCGCGAACGAGTAGTCGAGCGCGCAGTGCCGGGCCGCCCGCCCTAGCTCGGGATGCGTGGTGACGTCGGCGACCCGCTCACCCCGGTAGTAGACGGCGCGGCCGTCCCGGAGCCCCGCCAGGTACTCCTCAGCGGTTCTCATACGAGTAGAACCCGCGGCCCGTCTTGCGGCCCAGGCGACCGGCCATGACCATGCGCTTGAGCAGCGGCGGCGGCGCGTAGCGCGGCTCCCGGAACTCCTCGAACATCACCTCCGCCACGTACATGGTGGTGTCGAGGCCCACCAGGTCCAGCAGCGTGAACGGCCCCATCGGGTAGCCGCAGCCGAGCTTCATCGCCTGGTCGATGTCCTCCAGCGACGCCAGGCCGCTCTCGTAGAGCCGGATGGCGTCCAGCAGGTACGGCACCAGCAGGCGGTTGACGATGAAGGCGGTCGAGTCCTTGGTCTGCACCGGGACCTTGCCCACGGCCCGGACCCACTCGGTGGCCGCCGCCACGGTGGCGTCGTCGGTGAGGATGGTGCGGACCACCTCCACGAGCTTCATGAGGGGCACCGGGTTGAAGAAGTGCAGCCCCAGCACCTTCCCGGGCCGCCCGGTTGCCGCGGCCATGGCCGTGATGTTGCACGACGAGGTGTTGGAGGCCAGCACGGCGTGCGGCGGGCAGACGCGGTCGAGCTTCGCGAAGGTCTCGTTCTTGAGCGCCTGATTTTCCGTGATCGCCTCGACGACCAGGTCGCACTCCTTCAGGTCCTCGAGGCGCGTGGTGCCGGTCACCCGCCCCAGGAGGTCGTCCTTCGCCCTCGCCTCCATCTTGCCCCGCGCGACCAGCCCCTCCAGCGTGCTCCGGAGGTTGTCGAGGCCCCGCCGCAGCAGCTCCTCGCTCGCCTCCACCACGATGGTGCGGCAGCCCGCCTGGGCCGAGACCTGCACGATGCCGGAACCCATGAGTCCACATCCGAGAACGCCCACGGTCTTGATGGCCATCGGATCCCCCGAACGCTGGTGGCGGGGCCTCGCGGCCCCTGGAAGGTCCCCTCGCCCGACTGCTCAGTGGCGGGAGCGCCGGGCCGCGGCGGCGGCGATCCCGTGCGCGATCACTGGGTCCTCCTCGCGACCGGCGTCACTCGTAGACGATGAGGGAGTGCAACGGGTAGTGCCTGAGCTTGTCGCGGCCGTGCAGGAACGCCAGCTCGATCAGGAAGGCCACGCCCACCACGTGGCCGCCCAGCTGCTCGACGAGCCGCAGCGTGGCGGCCATGGTGCCGCCGGTCGCCAGCAGGTCGTCCACCGCGAGGACGCGCTGGCCGGCCCGGATGGCGTCCTCGTGCATGGCGAGCGCGTCCCGCCCGTACTCGAGCTCGTACTCCACCTCGATGGTCTTGGCGGGGAGCTTGCCCAGCTTGCGCACGGGCACGAACCCCGCCCGGAGCTGGTGGGCCAGCGCCCCGCCGAAGATGAAGCCGCGGGACTCCACCGCCACCACCACCTCGACGCGCTCGTCCTGGTACCGATCCGCCAGCCGGTCGACGACGTAGCGGAAGGCCGGCGGGTCCTTGAGCAGGGTGGTGATGTCCTTGAAAAGGATGCCCTCGGTGGGGAAATCCTTGATATCGCGGATCTTGGAGCGGAGCTCGGTGAGGTCCATCGCGCGGCTATATTAGCGGCAGGCCGCCGCGCCACACAAGGACCCGTCGGCGGCACCGCGATCCCGCCCCGATGGCACGGTCCGGACGCCACCCTGTCACGCGGGAGACCGGCCGTCCCGGCGGGGCTGGCCTAACCGGTTGATTTGGCTCAGTCCGCCTCGCCCGGCGCGCCGTGGCACCGGCCTTGCTGATCCGCGGGGTCACCATGCACTCGCAGACGGAAGCGACGGCCGTCAGCAGCAAGTCGGCGCCCCTCAAGATGGTGCACTTCATCGGCGACCTGCTGGCGGACCTGCCCGTCCGGGGCAAGGTGGTGTCCATCGAGGTCGAGGACTCGTCCTACCTCGTGACCCTGGCGCTCCACAACCGCGGTCTCAGCGTCCACCAGCTGTCCGCCTGGGACGTGAGCCGGAGCCTCCGGGGCGACCCCGACGCGCTCGCGGCCATCAGGGCGGACCTGCTGCGCGACGCCGAGGACCTCGTCTAGGCGGGAGAAGCGATGCTGCCCCGGGAGGAGGCCGAACCCCTCTTCGTGCGCGCCCTGGCCGAGCTTGCGGCCGACTGGGAGATGGTGGGCGGGCTGGTCGAGGTCAACATCCGCGAGCCCAACCACTGGCTGTCCGGCATCGGCACCTTCGGCGCGACCCTCCGCCACCGGGCCACCGGCGCCATCAAGGTGCTCGGCCGGCGCTCGGGCACCGAGCCGGGGGCCACCTACCACCGCGGCATCTCCTTCCTGGTGCTGGAGGCCTACGCCGAGCGCAACACCGACCCGATCCGGCGCTACCTGGAGGAGATCGGGGTCGCCGGCCGGCGGTCCGTCTTCGGGCAGCGCCCGCTCGCCGTCTTCCGCGTCCACTGACCCCATTCGGGGGCTTCGGCGCCCCCGCGCCCCTCGACCCTCGGGGCGCCCCGGCCGGGCCGTGGCGCCCCTCGGCCGCGCGATCCGTCCAGGAGCTCAGCCGGCGAGCGCGTCGAGCCGCTCCGGCAGGTCGCCCAGGTCGGCCACCACCAGGTCCGCGTCGGCGGACGCCGGCCGGCCGTCCGGCACGTAGTGGGCCGCCAGAATTCCCGCTCCCCGGGCGCCCCGGACGTCGTCGTGGGGATTGTCGCCCACGTGGAGCGCCCCGGACGCGGCCACGCCGAGCGCCGCCAGCGTCCGCTCGAAGATCACGGGGCTCGGCTTCCGCGCCCCCACCTCGTCCGAGTACGACACCGCCTGGAAGCAGCCCAGGAGGCCCCAGCCCTCCAGCACGCGCCGCAGCACCACCCCGGGCGTGCGTCCCGTGTTCGAGATGATCCCGAGCCGCACGCCGCGGCCGGCCAGCGCACGGATCGCCGTGTCCGCCCCGGGCTGGAGCAGGGGCGGCCAGCGCAGCACCGGCGTCGCATAGCCCTCCACGGCGACCTCCAGGTCTACCGGGGCCAGCCGCGCGGCCAGGCCCGGGTCCAGGCACTCGAAGAACAGCCGTACCTGGTCGCGGATGGCGCAGTCCCGGTGGGCGGCCCAGTAGCGGGCTGCCATGGCGGCGCCGCACCGCTCGTACGCGTCCTCGATCTCGCCGGCGCCGCGCGGGCACCCCGCCCGCCTCAGGACGGCGGCGAGGGTGGCCAGGCGCGCCTCCCGCGCGCGGGCGAGCCCCTCGGGGGTGTCCCGGGCGATGGTCTCCCAGAAGTCGAACGTGACCGCGCGGACCACGGCTCAGCGCGCTTCGAGCCGGGCGATGGCCTCGGGAAGGTCCGCCAGGCGCGGGATGGTCGCGTCGGGAGGCGGCCCGGCGAGGTGGCCGCTGGGGGCGGGCGTCACCTGGATCACGCCCATCCGGGCGGCCCGCGCCCCCTGGACGTCGAGGACCGTGTCGTCGCCCACGTGCACCGCCGTCTCCGGGTCCCCACCCACCGCCCGCAGGGTGAGGGCGAAGATCTCGGGGTCGGGCTTGCGGACCCCCACCTCGTCGGAGAACGTCGTGTGGGCGAAGCAGTCGAGCAGGCCGTAGCGGGCCAGCAGCCTGCGGAGGGTCGTGCCGGGCGTCCGCATGGTGTTGGAGACCACCGCCAGCGTGCAGCCGCGGGCGCGGAGCGCCCGGAGCGCGCCGAGCGCGCCCTCGTCCACGGCGGGCGGCACCAGCAGCGCCGGTCGCGCGTAGGCCTCGACCAACTCCGCGAGGACGCCGGGCGGCAGCCGCTCCGGCAGGCGCGGGTCGGCGGCCGCCAGGAGTGCCCGCACGTGCTCCTGGACCGGGACGTCGCGGCAGGCGCTCCAGATCCGGCCCAGGTAGGCGCCCGACTCGTCGTAGGCGCGCGCCAGCCTGGCGCGCGGCACCGCCGTGCCGGCAGCGACCAGGATCCGCTCGAAGTCGGCCAGCCGCGCCCGCCGGTAGCGGTCGTCGCTCGCCGGGGAGTCGTGGAGGAGGGTCCCCCAGAAGTCCACCGTGACGGTGCAGACCTTCAGCGCGGCTCCTCGAAGGCGGGCCGGCGCTTCTCGAGGAAGGCCCGCGCCCCCTCGGCCGGCTCGCCGGTGGCGTAGGCCGTGGCGAAGGCGTTGATCCCGTACTGGATCGCGGCACGGAGGTCCGTGGACCGCCAGTGGAGCATCAGCTCCTTCTGCAGCCGGATGGCGCCGGGCGCGCAGGCGAGGATGCGCCCGGCCAGCGCCTGCGCGGCGCCCCGGAGGTCGGCCGCCTCCACCACGCGGTTCACGAGCCCCCACGTCAGGGCGTCTCCGGCGCCGATTGCCTCACCCGTGAGGAGCAGCTCGGCGGCCCGGCCCGGCCCGATGGCCCCTGGCAGGAGCGCCGCCTCGATGACCGACGGCACGCCGACCCGGACTTCCGGGAGCCCGAAGGTCGCCGTCCGCGCCGCCACCCTCAGGTCGCAGGCCAGGACCAGCTCGAACGCGACGCCCAGGCAGGGGCCGTTGACGGCGGCGATGACCGGGAACGGCGCGTGGTGCACCGCCTCGATGGCCCGGTGGAGGTCCGTGATGAGCGCCTTCGCCGCGGGCACGTCCAGGGCGCCCAGCACCCGCACGTCCATGCCCGCGCTGAAGGCGCGCCCCGCCCCCGTGAGGACGGCGGCGCGCACGGCCCCCTCGCCGGCCAGGGCGTCGAAGGCAGACCGGAGGGCGCCGGCCACGTCCCGGTCGAACAGGTTCAGGGGCGGCCGGTCGAGCGTGCACCAGGCGACGGCGCCGTCGCGCTCCACGCGGACGGGGGCCCCGGCCATCAGTACCGCCGCATCGCCGGGTCGACCACGCGCGCCCACTCCTCCAGGCCGCCCGCCAGGTTCCTGACGTTCCTGAAGCCGAGGCCGCGCAGGTAGTGGGCGACGGCCGCGCTTCGGATCCCCTGGTGGCAGTACACGACGATCTCGTCCTCCGGGCTCAGCTCGTCCGCGCGGAACTCGATCTCCTCCATGGGGATGTGGACCGAGTTCTCCAGGCGGCAGAGCCTCCGCTCCCAGTCCTGCCGCACGTCCAGCAGGAGAGGCGGGTTCGGCGCCGCGAGCCGCGCCCGGAGCTCCCGGGGCGTGATCTCCTCCATGCCCGTCACCGGGGCGCCGGGCGGCCCACCAGGAACTCGCCCAGCCACTCGTTGACCGCCCGCGGATGCTCGATGTGCGGGAAGTGGCCGCAGGCGTCCAGCCATCGCACGGAGGCCCGGGGCAGGACCGCGGCGGCCCGGTCGCAGCAGAGGGCGGGGATCACCGGGTCCCGCCGGCCGTGGACGAGCAGGACGGGCCGGTCGAGCGCGGCCAGCGCGCGGCGGTAGTCCGCCGCGCGATCGACCAGGTCCGTGCGCGCGTGGCGAAGCGTCCTGAGGAACGCCAGCCGGGAGTCGCGGCCCGTCCGCGCCTCGAACGCCCAGTTCACCAGGAAGTCGACCTCCTCGCGCCGGGGGTCGTGGAAGCACCGGGCGATGGACGCGCGGTAGAGGGGCGCGCACCGCACCACGGCCAGGGCATCGCCCACCAGGGGGAGCGCGCACACCCGGTACGGGAGCGAGAGGCGGTAGAAGCCGGGGACCAGGGCCGCCAGCAGGGCGAGCCGGTCCACCCGCTCCCGGCGGGCCAGCGCGTAGGCCAGGGCCACGGCGGCCCCCAGCGAGTGGCCCACCAGGGACACGCGGCCCAGGCCCAGGGTGTCGAGGAAGGCGCCCAGCGCGCCCGCGAAGAAGTCCAGGCCGTAGCGGGCCCGGGGCTTGGCCGACTGGCCGAAGCCCGGCAGGTCGAGCGCGTAGACCGCCGCCCGCTCGGCCAGCGCCTCGATGTTCCACCGCCAGGACTCGGCGAACCCGCCCAGGCCGTGGAGCAGGACCACGGCCGGCCCGCGGCCCGCGACGACGTAGTGCAGGACGAGGCCGTCGAAGGCGCCCCGCGCGAGCCGGACCTCGGGCATGGCCTCAGGCGTCCGCCGGGCGGGGGCGGTCCAGCACGGCGCCGAGCTCGCGCCGGAAGGGGAAGATCGAGAAGACGCCGCCGGTGTGCACGAAGCAGACGCGCCGGCCGAGGGCGTGACGCTCGCGGCGGAGGGTGTCCAGCAGGCCGTGGAACGCCTTGGCGGTGTACACGGGGTCCAGGACGATGCCCTCGCGCCGGGCCACGGTGACCACGGTCTCCAGCTCCTCGCCCCGCACCTCCGAGCGCCCGGCGCCCTGGTAGCCGTCGAGGAGCCGGACCGTGGCCGGCACTTCCACCTCCAGCCCGTAGCGGGCGCGGGCGCGGCCGATCACCTCCCCCACGTACTCGCGCACGCGGCCGGCCTCCCAGGCGATGGGTACGCCGACGATCTCGGCGCGGAGCCCCGTGAGCTGCTTGGCCATGAGGAGCCCGGCCTGGCTGCCGCCGCTGAACACGGTGATGGCCACGGTATCGAACTCTGGCGCGCCGTGTCGCACCTGCGCGGCCAGCTCCTGTCCGCACGTGAGGTAGCCGAGCGCGCCCGTCACGGTGGCGCCGCTCTCGGGGATCACGTAGGGACGGCCGCCCCGCGCACGCGTCTCGGCCTCCAGCTCGGCCAGCACCTGGTCGATGCGGGCCCACTCCGCGTCGTCGCAGTACCGGACGGCCGCGCCCAGCAGGCGGTCGAGCAGCAGGTTGCCGTCGTACTCCTCCGGGGGCCGCCCCTTGAGCGCCAGGACGGCGCGCAGCCCCAGCCGGGCCGCGATGGCCGCCACCGCCCGGCAGCAGTTGGACTGGAGCGTGCCGCAGGTGACCAGGGTGTCGGCGCCCTGGGCCAGCGCCTCCCCCACCAGGAACTCCAGCTTCCGGATCTTGTTGCCGCTCTCCAGCAGCCCGGTGAGGTCGTCGCGCTTCACCCAGAGCTCCACGCCCAGCTCGCGGGACAGGCGCTCCAGCTTGAGCAGCGGCGTCGGGGCCAGGGCCAGCTCGACCCGGGGAATGGGCGGGGACGTCGTCGCCATCCGATCCACTATGGCAGGCCGGCCGGGCCCGAGGCAACTTTCTGGCCCAGGAGCCGCCGCATCATCAGGGCGTTCCGGACCGGGTAGTCGCGGTTGTTGTTGTTGAACGAGATGAAGACCTCCTCGGCCTCCGCGGCCAGCCGCTCCACCTCGGGCAGCAGGCCGCGGAGCTCCTCCTCGGTGTAAAGGTAGTCGTACTTCTCCCGCACGGCGGGCTCCTCGCCGCGGAGCTGGCGCATCCAGCCCTCCGCGTTGCGGCCGTGCAGCCGCAGCACCGCCACCGGCGCGGTGGCGGTGACGACCAGGGGCACGGCGTTGGGCGTGGCCGGCGCGTCCACGGCGACGTGGGCGAGGCCCGCCTCGCGCAGGACGCGGAGCGTCTCGTCGGTGTGGTCGGGCAGCCAGGACCGGTCGCGGAACTCCACGGCCACGGTCCAGCCCGGCAGGCGGTCGCGGAGGGAGGCCAGGTAGTCCAGGCGCGCGTGGCTGAACCGCACCCACGGGGCCAGCTGGAAGAGGACGTAGCCCAGCTTGCCGGCGTCCGCCAGCGGGGCCAGGGCCGCCCGGAAGAGCCGGAAGGCCTCGTCCAGCGCGGCCGGGGAGAAGGCCGCGGCGTCGATCTCGCCGCGGCGGGTGCGCGGGGGCGCCGGAGGCAGCAGCCGCGCCAGCTCCGCCGGCAGCGCCTGCTCCCGCGGGTGGTGGCCGGTCATGAGCGACCAGGCCTTCACGTGGAAGACGAAGCCGGGGGGCGTGCGCTCCGCCCAGCGGGCGACGGTGCGCGCGTCGGGGATGGCGTAGTAGGAGGCGTTCACCTCCACGGTGTCGAAGACGGACGCGTAGTGGCGGAGCCGCGCCTCCGCGGTCATGGACTTCCTCGGGTAGAACGTCCCCTCCTCGATGAGGGCGGCGTCGGCCCAGGACGCGATGCCGACCCGCACCGTCACTGGACGACCTTCTCGTAGACGCCCGGCGGGATCACGCGGTACACGCGCAGCGGCGCCGAGACGTTCTTGAACGCCCGCTCGCCCAGGTGCTCCAGCACGAAGTGGTGGCGGATCCGCTCGGCCGTCGCGGGCCCCACCACGATCTCGCCGGCCTCGGCGGCGCCAGCCAGGCGCGCCGCGACGTTGGTGGTGGACCCGGTGGCCGTGAAGGTCCACCGCTGTCCCCCCGCCCCCGTGAGCTTGGTGGCGCCCACCAGCGCCTCGCCGGTGTTCACCCCCATGTGGAGCGCCACCGGCGGGAAGACGCCGCCGTACTCCTCGTTGAGGGCGACGGCGCGCTGGCGGATGGCGAAGGCCGCCCGGGTGGCGTCCAGCGCGTGGTCGCGGCCGCCGCGCTCGGACTGGAAGATGACCATGAGGCCGTCGCCGGCGGTCTCGTTGACGTCGCCGTGGTGGGCCTGGACGATCTCCAGGAAGCTGGAGAAGTAGGTCTGCACCAGCTGGTTCAGCCGCCGGGCGTCGAGCTGCTCGGACAGGCGCGTGTACCCGGCGATGTCGAGGAACAGGACGGTGACCTCCACATTCCGCTTCTCCAGCTCCGTGGCGTTCGGGTCGCGCTCCAGGAGCCGCTTGACCGAGTCCGGCACGAACTTCGCCAGCTCGCCCTTGATCTGCTCCAGCACCTCGAGTCGTGCGCGCGACTCCTGGAGGCTCGTCAGCGCGACCTCGAGCTCACGGTTCTTGGCGGCGAGGTCGCTGTAGGCCCGGGCCAGCCGGCCGGTCATCTCGTTGAAGGCGGCGCCGAGCTGGCCCAGCTCGTCGCGCGCCGTGTCCGGCGCGCGCACCTCGAAGTCGCCGCCGCCCACCCGGCGGGCCGTCTCGGCCAGCGCCTCCACCGGGGCGACCACCACGCGCCGCATCGCCACCGTGAGCACCGCGCCGGCGGCGACGATGGTGAGCACGGCGATCAGGATCTGCCGGTTGCGGTGGCGGCGGACCTCGAGGAACACGGGCTCCATGGACGTCGCCACCCGCACTACCGCCCGGACCGCGTGGTCGCTGCCGTGGCAGCCCTGGCACCGCTCCTGGTTGGGGACGGGATGGAGCAGCGTGAAGAGCGGCACGCCGTTCCGGACGTCCACGGCCTCCTGGGGCCTCAGGGTCTCGAGGGCGCGGGCGAACTCGGGGCCCGCCATGCGGCGCCCGGGCTCGCGCCGCATCTTCGCGATGTTCGCCAGGACCTCGGGGCTGAGGTCGGCGTTCCTCCTGACCTCTTCCACGGTGGCCAGGTCGGTGAAGGCCTCCACCCCGTTGCGCCGGTAGATCGCGAGCCCCTCGACGGGCGAGGCGCCCTTGAGCTCCTCCAGCAGCGTGCGGGTCACGTCGGGCCGCTCCTGGAGCATGGCGGCCTCGATGGAAGCGACGATGGAGGCCGCCAGCCGGCGCGCCGACACCTTGCTCTGCTCGATGACCAGCTCGGCCTCCCGCTGGATGGTCCAGACGGTGGAGGCCCCCAGGCCGATGATCAGGACCACCACGATGAGGACGGTGATCTTCGTCGCGAGCCTGGACCGGAACATGCGCCCCGCCCTCAGCCCGCCCGCGCGTCCGGCGCCCCCGGTGCCAGCATCGGCGGGTCGATCGTACCACCCGGAGCCGGACGCGGCTCAGCGTCCACCGCGCACCAGCTCCAGGACCCTCGTCCGGAAGGTTTCCAGCGGGAACGGCTTGGCCAGGAAGTCGTCGGCGCCGCAGGCGAGCGCCCGCTCCCGGGCCTGGCCCTCGGGGTAGGCGGTGACCGCCAGGATGCGGATGGCGGCGGTGTCCCGGCGCTTCTTCAGCCGCGTGCAGACCTCGTAGCCGTCCAGCCGGGGCATCCGGATGTCCAGGACCAGGACGTCGGGGCGGAAGACGCCGACCTCCAGCAGCCCTTCGTAGCCGTCGGAGGCCGTCGCCACCACGGCGCCCGGCAGGGTCAGCTCGAGCGTCTCCTTGAGGGCGGCGAGCAGCGCCTCGTCGTCGTCCACGACCAGGAGTCGGGGCGCCGCGGCGGGCCCCCGGGAGTTCTGGATCATGCGGGCCTGGAACGCCACCAGATCCGCCTCCGCGATCCGGTGGTGCCCGCCGGGAGTCCGGAGCGCCGGGAGCCGGTCCTCCCTGATCCACGTCTTGATCGCGTTGATGCTCACTCCCAGGCGCTCCGCACACTGCCTCGTGGTGAGAAACCTGGGGCGCTCGCTTCCTCCATCACCTCGTGCCTGTCTCATCTGGTAATTGATATTAATGACGATTCTGACGAGTCGGTCAAGCCTGGACGAGCGAGCTAAAATCACGACTGATGGCCCGGGAGGACGCGTTCAGCGAGTTCGAGGCGACGAGCCTCTTCTGCCCCCGGTGCCGCCGGGCGACCCCTGCGCGCCGGAAGCTGCTCCTGGTACTCCCCACGGGCAACAAGTACGACTACGTGTGCGCCGAGTGCGGGGCTGCCGTCGGCGGCAAGACGGACAACGACGCCAGAGACTTCTACCGTACCGTCTCGGGGCGCCGGCCGGCCTGATTCGGGAGCCCATCCCCCTCCGGTGGGGTTTGGCCTCCCGGCCCACGCCCACCCCTTGCGGAGACCCGCGAGCCGTGGGATAATGCTCGCACTTCATCGAACCCTCCTTCATCCAGCAGTACGCGCGAATCCAGGCTCAGGACCAGTTAAGGAGGAAATTTTATGAGCCAGCACGGCAGGACGCTCGCGATCCTGGTCTTCGGTGTCGCGATAGTGGTCGGCGGACTGGCCCTCACGCGGCAGGTCATCGCGGTCGCCGGCGAGGCGGATGCCGAGCGGCTGAACCGTGCCATCCTCGACTACGTGGCCCAGCGGAACCCCCAGGCCCCCATCCGGGCGTTCCGCGCCTTCCCGGAGGTCCTGGTGGCCGAGGCCCAGAGGACCCGGATCGACCACTGCCTGGCCCTGGCCCAGGCCGAGGTCGAGTCCGAGTTCAGGCAGGACGCGGTGGGCTCGGCAGGTGAGATCGGACTCTTCCAGATCCTCCCCACCACCGCCGCCATCTTCGAGTCGACCGTCGGTCCCTTCCGCCGTCCTAGCCTGGCCAGGGGCCAGCGGGACCTGGGAGACCTGGCCGACCCTGTGGTCAGCACCCGCTTCGCCATGGCCTATCTCCGCGACATCATGACGAGAAAGCCCAGCCTGCGCGACGCGCTGACCGAATACAACGGCGGTCCTTCCGGGCGCCACCCGCACTACTACCGGATGGTCATGGGCGCCTACGTCGAGATCCTGGAGCACCCCGAACTGCGCTGCCGGTTCCGGGAAGCCCCGAAGCAGGTGCCCCTCCTCACTCTCCTCAGCCGGGCCTGACGTGGGCGGAGGGGGTCTCCGGGCCCCCTCCCGGCAGCCTCACCGACCGAGGGGAAAGAAGCGGCCCAGGGCCCGGGCCAGCAACCGGCCCGTCCCCAGCTCTTCCAGTTCACCCTCTGCGTCGGCGTACCGGCCGTGGTCGGCGACCAGCCGGCCCCGGCCGACGATGGGAGCCTCCACGGGCGCCGGGGCGACGTAGCGCACCGTCAGCTCCCCGGTGACCGACAGCCGCCCCGTGGAGCGGAGGATCGCGGCGGCCAGGATCTCGTCCAGGTAGGCCGCCACGATCCCGCCGTGCGCGGCGCCCGGCGGGCCGGCGTACACCGCCGGGATGACCACGGGCGAGAGGACCCCGTCGGCGGTCCTGAAGCACCGGACGCGGAGCCCCGCGGGGTGAGCGGGCCCGCAGCCGAAACACCGGTGGAAGGCGTCCCCGGGGCCCCCGGTGTAGCGTTGCTCCTCGAGGCCGGCGAGGAGGGGCCCGAAGGCCTCGGGCAGCGGGCGGGACTCGGTCACGCGCGAGAGTCTAGCACCCGGGGCTTATAATCCGCCTGTCACCAGTCCCGGCCCGGAGGAGGATCGCCGATGAAGGGTGCCACGCTGCCCACCGAGACCGTGTTCGTCATGGAGATGTCGCCCATCAAGTTCGGGCTGGGCGCCACCGACGAGATCGCCTACGACGCGCGCCGCCTGGGTCTCGGGCGCGTGCTGATCGTCACCGACCGCCACGTCGCCGAGCTCGGCCTGCCGGAGCGCATCCGGGCGCTCCTGGCCGAGGAGGGCGTCAAGGCCGACGTGTACGACGGCGTCGAGGTGGAGCCCACGGACCGGTCCATGGAGGAGGCGGCCGAGTACGCGCGGACGAAGGAGTTCGACGGCCTGATCGGCGTGGGCGGCGGCAGCGCGCTGGACACCTGCAAGGCGGTGAACCTGCTGACCACCTACCCCGCGCCCCTCCTGGACTACGTCAACAAGCCGGTGGGCAGGGGCGTGCCGGTGCCGGGGCCGCTCCGGCCCATGATCGCCGTGCCGACCACGGCAGGGACGGGCAGCGAGACCACGGCCGTGGCCGTCACCCACGTGGTCGATCAGAACGTCAAGGCCGGGGTATCCCACCGGCTGCTGCGGCCGGCCCTGGGCATCGTGGATCCCCTGAACACGCTGACGGCGCCGCCGGAGGTGACGGCCGCCGCCGGCGCGGACATCCTCACGCACGCCATCGAGTCCTACACCACGCGGCCCTACAACGCCCGCCCCAAGCACCATCCGCCCGACCGCCCCGCCTACATCGGCGCGAACCCGGCCAGCGACATCTGGTGCGAGAAGGCCATCGAGTACGTGGGCCGGTACCTGCGGCGGGCGGTCCTGAACGGCCTGGACCTCGAGGCCCGCGTGCACCTCGCGCTGGCCGCCAACTACGCGGGTATCGGCTTCGGCAACGCCGGCGTCCACATCCCGCACGCGGTGGCCTATCCCGTCGCCGGCCTGGTCCGCGACTTCATCCCCGGCGGGTACCGCACGACTCACCCCCTGGTGCCCCACGGGATGTCGGTGATCCTGACCGCGCCCGCCGCGTTCCGGTTCACCTACCCCACGGCGCCGGAGCGCCACCTGCGGGCGGCCGAGCTCATGGGCTTCCCCACCGAGGGACTCGGCGAGGCCGAGCGCAGGGAGGCGCTGCCGCGGGCCCTGGTGTCGCTCATGCGGGACGTGGGGATCCCCAACGGCCTCACGGCCGTCGGCTACGGCGAGCGCGACATTCCCGCGCTCGTGGCGGGCACGCTGAAGCAGCCGCGGCTGCTGGCTGGCGCGCCGCGGCCGGTGGGCGCCGCCGAGCTGGAGCTGATCCTGCGCGACGCGATGCGCTACTGGTGAACGGCACCCCGGACGGCCCGGGCGTCACGCTCGCCCACGCGCTCGAACTTCTGCAGCGAGCGGATCTCGCGCGGCGGGTTCTCCTTGCTCCCGGTGGTCGTCCACGGAACCTCGGCGACGTAGAGGTCGCCCCGGGAGTCGACGGCGCAGCCGTGCGGGGCGACGAACTCGCCCGGCTTCTCGCCGGGGAAGCGGCCGCCGACCCGCGCCACCAGGTCGCCCTTGAGGGTGAGCACGCTCACCCTGGCGCCCAGGTTGGGCACCTCGCGGTTGACGGCCAGGTGGGTGGGCAGCTCGCCCACGTAGAGGAGGCCGCCGTCGGCGCCGTCGAAGCACAGCCCGCACGGCCGGTGGAGGTTGTTGATCTGGCCCAGGTACTGCCCCCGGGCGTCGAAGACCTGGACGCGGTGGTTCTCGCGGTCGGCCACGTAGACCAGACCCTCGCGGTCGGTGGCGAGGTTGTGCGGCAGGTTGAAGCACCCGGGATCAGTGCCGGGCTCGCCCCAGGAGAACAGGTGACGCCCGCGGGGGTCGTACTTGTGGACGCGGGAGTTGCCGTAGCCGTCGGAGACGTAGATGTCGCCCGTCTTCGGGCAGAGCGCCACGTGGGTGGGGCGGTTGAAGGGCTTGCCGCTCTGCAGGGTGGCGGGGTTGTCGGGATCGCCGATGGTGAGCAGCAGCTTGCCCTCCGGGGTGAACTGCCGGATGGTGTGGCGCAGGTCGTCGGTCAGCCAGTACGTGCCGTCCGGCCCGATGGTGATGCCGTGGGGTCGGCGGAAGATCCCCTCCCCCCAGGCCCGGAGGACGTTGCCCTCGCGGTCGAACACGATCACCGGGTGCGCACCCCGGTTGAAGACCACCACGTTGTCCCGCGCGTCCACCGCGACGCTCGTGGCCTCCAGGAAGGACCAGCCCTCGGGCAGCCGCCCCCAGCCCGGTACCGCACGATAGGTCATCGGGTCTCCCTCCTCGCGCCGCGCGGCGGAGCCCGCGGCGAGCCCATAGTGCCACACCGCCGCCACGGGAGCCCCGGAAACCGGCGGCGGGCCCGCCGGCGTGAGGGGTGACCATGCGTTGCTCGTCCTGCCAGACGGACAACCGCCCCGGCGTGAGGTTCTGCGAGGAGTGCGGCACGGCGCTCGAGAGGCCGTGCCCCGCCTGCGGCGCCGCGGTGCCGGCCGATCGCAAGTTCTGCGGCGCCTGCGGCGCCTCCCTCGCCGGCGCGGCGCCGG
>JBBIOF010000008.1:0-18468 GCA_037443505.1 Candidatus Rokuibacteriota bacterium | reverse complement strand
CCGAGTCTGGGGCGGCGGACCGAGGAGTGTCAATGAAGCGCGAACCCCAGGACCGTGAGCCGGCCGGTGGATCGAGGGGTCGTCCCCCGGACCTGGCCCGGCTCAGCCACCCGGGGTCCGGGGGGTCAGGCGCTCGAGGCCGTCCATGTAGGGCCGCAGCACCGGCGGGACGGTCACGGTGCCGTCGGCCTCCTGGTAGTTCTCGAGCACCGCGATGAGCGTCCGCCCCACGGCGAGCCCCGAGCCGTTGAGCGTGTGGCAGAACTCGGCCTTGCCGCCGCCGGCGGGCCGGTAGCGGATGCCGGCCCGGCGGGCCTGGAAGGCCTCGCAGTTGGAGCACGAGGAGATCTCCCGGTAGCGTCCCTGCCCCGGCAGCCAGACCTCGATGTCGTAGGTCTTGGCGGCGCTGAAGCCCATGTCGCCCGTGCACAGGACCACCACCCGGTAGGGCAGCTCGAGCCGCCGGAGGACCTCCTCGGCGTTCCGGGTCATGGACTCCAGCTCGTCGTAGGACTGCGCCGGGGTGGTCACCTTGACCAGCTCCACCTTGTCGAACTGGTGCTGGCGGAGCATCCCCTTGGTGTCCTGCCCGTAGGTGCCCGCCTCCCGCCGGTAGCACGGCGTGCAGGCGACGTAGCGGCGCGGCAGCGTGGCCTCGGGCAGGAACTCCTCGCCGTGCAGCGCCGTCACGGGGACCTCGGCGGTGGGGATCAGGTAGAGCGTGCGGTTGTCGTCCGGCTCCTGCGTCTTGAAGAGCTGCTCCTCGAACTTCGGGAGCTGCCCGGTCGCCAGCATGGTGTCGGCGCTGACCAGGTGGGGCGTCCAGACCTCGGTGTAGCCGTGCTCGCGCGTGTGCAGGTCCAGCATGAACTGGGCCAGCGCGCGCTCCAGCCGGGCGGCGGCGCCCCAGAGGACCGTGAAGCGGCTCTTGGCGATCCGGGCCGCGCGCTCGAAGTCCAGCAGCCCCAGGGCCTGGCCCAGCTCGTCGTGGGTCCGGGGCGTGAAGGCGAACCGGCGGGGCTCGCCCCAGCGCCGCACCTCGACGTTGTCCTCGGCCGAGCCGCCCACCGGCACCGACTCGTGGGGCAGGTTCGGGAGCTGGAGCAGGAGCGCCCGGATGCGGTCGTCCAGGGCCTTCACGTCGGCGTCGAGGGCACGGACGCGGTCGGCCACGGCGCGCATGCGCGCCATGTCGGCGCCGGCGTCTTCGCCGCGGCGCCGGGCCAGGCCGATCGCCTCGGAGACGCGGTTGCGCTCCGCCTTCAGCTCCTCAGCCTCCCGCAGCCGCACGCGGCGCTCGCCGTCCAGGGCGAGCAGCTCGCGCAGCTGCGGCTCCACCGCCCCGCCGCGGGTGGCCAGGCGGGCGGCCACGGCATCGGGCCGCTCCCGGATCTGGCGCAGGTCCAGCACGGCGGGCTACTGGCCCTCGGGGGCGGCCTGCTCTCCCTCCACGCGGGCGATGGAGCCCACGCGGTCGTCGGCCTCCAGGTCGATGATGCGCACGCCCCAGGTGTTGCGGCCCTGCGAGGAGACGTCGGGGACGGGGATGCGGATGACCTTGCCCTTGGTGGTCACCACCAGGATGTCGTCCGTGTCGCGCACCTGGAGCATCCCCACCACGTGGCCGTTGCGGCCGCCGGTCTTGATGTCGATGATGCCCTTGCCGGCGCGCCCCTGCAGGCGGTACTCCTCCAGCGGCGTCCGCTTGCCGTAGCCCCGCTCGGTCACGGTGAGGATGGCGGCTCCCTCCTGCACCACGTCGGCCGCGATGACCTCGTCGCCCTCCTCCAGGTCGATGCCGCGGACGCCGGCGGCGCCCCGGCCCATGGGTCGCACCTCGGCCTCCGGGAAGCGGATGGACATGCCCAGCTTGGTGGCCAGCACCACCTCCCGGTGGCCGTCGGTGCGGCGCGCCGTGATGACCTCGTCGCCCTGCTCCAGGCCGATGGCCTGGATGCCGCCCGCGCGCGGGTGCGAGTAGGCCGCCAGCTCGGTCTTCTTCACCCGTCCCTGGCGGGTGGCGAACAGGATGTAGCCGCCGGCGGCGAAGTCGCGGACGGGCACGCAGGTGGCCACCCGCTCGTGCTCCCCCAGCGAGAGCAGGTTGACCATCGCCTTGCCCTTGGCCTGGCGCCCGCCCTCGGGGATCTCGTGCACCTTGAGCCAGTGGACCTTGCCCAGGTTGGTGAAGAACAGGAGGAAGGCGTGGGTCGAGGCCACGAAGAGGTCCTCGACGATGTCCTCCTCCTTGGTCTCCATGCCCGTCACGCCCTTGCCGCCCCGCCGCTGGCTCCGGTACGCCTCCACGTGGGTGCGCTTGATGTAGCCCGAGCGCGTGACCGTGACCACCATCTCCTCGTCGGCCAGCAGGTCCTCGATGGTGAGCTCGGTGGTCTCGGTGAGGATCTCGGTCCGCCGCTCGTCGCCGTACTCCTCCTTCAGCGCCAGCAGCTCCTGCTTGATGATCCCCATGAGCCTCGCCTCGGAGGCCAGGATGCCCCGGAGCTCCTCGATCAGCGCCAGCGTCTGCTCGTGCTCCTCGACCACCTTGTGGCGCTCGAGCTGGGTCAGGCGCTGCAGCCGCATGTCCAGGATGGCCCGCGCCTGGATCTCGCTGAGCTCCAGCTGGCGCACGAGGGCCTCCCGGGCCGCGTCCGGGCTCTCGGCCTGGCGGATGAGCCGGATGACCAGATCCAGGTGCTCCACCGCCTTGCGCAGGCCGGCCAGGATGTGGGCCTTCTCCTCCGCGCGGGCCAGGTCGTACCGCGTCCTGCGCGTGACGATCTCGCGGCGGAAGCCGACGAAGGCCTGCAGCATCTCCTTCAGGTTCACCACCTGCGGCCGCCGGTTCACCAGCGCCAGCATGATGATCCCGAAGGTCGTCTGCATCTGCGTGTGCTTGTAGAGCTGGTTGAGCACGATCTGGGGGATCTCTCCCCGGCCCAGCTCCAGCACGATCCGGATGCCCTCGCGGTTGGACTCGTCGCGGATCTCGGAGATGCCGTCGATCTTCTTCTCGCGCGCCAGCTCCGAGATCTTCTCGATGAGGCTCGCCTTGTTGACCTGGTACGGCAGCTCCGTGACGATGATGGCGTCGCGCCCGCCCCTCAGCTTCTCGGCGTGGGCCTTGGCCCGCAGGGTGATGGTGCCTCGCCCGGTGGTGTAGGCCTCGCGGATCCCGCCGGTGCCGTAGATGTAGCCCCGGGTGGGGAAGTCCGGGCCGCGGACGATCGTCATCAGCTCGTCCACGGCGGCGTCCGGCCGGTCGATGAGGGTCACCAGGGCGTCCACGACTTCCCCCAGGTTGTGGGGCGGGATGTTGGTGGCCATCCCCACCGCGATGCCCGCCGAGCCGTTCACCAGCAGGTTGGGCAGCCGCGTGGGCAGCACCACCGGCTCCTGGAGCGACTCGTCGAAGTTGGGGACGAAGTCGACGGTGTCCTTCTCGATGTCCGCCAGCATCTCGTGGGCGATCCTGGCCAGGCGCGCCTCGGTGTAGCGCATCGCCGCCGGCGGGTCCCCGTCCACGGAGCCGAAGTTCCCCTGCCCGTCCACCAGGGGGTAGCGGAGGGAGAACTCCTGCACCATCCGCACCAGCGCCTCGTACACGGGCGCGTCGCCGTGCGGGTGGTACTTGCCCAGCACCTCGCCCACCACGCGCGCCGACTTCTTGTAGGGCCGGTTCCAGTTCAGCCCCAGCTCGTGCATCGCGTAGAGGACCCGCCGGTGGACCGGCTTGAGCCCGTCCCGGATGTCGGGCAGCGCCCGCCCGACGATGACGGACATGGCGTAGTCCAGGTAGGACTTCCGCATCTCCTCTTCGATCGGGACGGGGACCTGGCGCTCGTTGGGCATCGTCCGTTCCCTCAGCGATCCGTCGGTGGCCGTCCCGGCCGTGGCCGGCCGGGGCTAATTAATTAGATGTCAAGGTTCGCGACGTCCAGGGCGTGCTTCTCGATGAACACGCGACGCGGCTCGACCGCGTCGCCCATGAGGACGGTGAACATCTCGTCGGCCGCCACGGCGTCCTCCATGGTGACCTTCAGCAGGGTCCGGGTCTCCGGGTTCATGGTGGTCTCCCAGAGCTGCTCCGGGTTCATCTCGCCGAGCCCCTTGTAGCGCTGGAAGGTGGCGCCCGCGCGCGACAGGTCCAGCGCCACCCGGAGCAGCTCCTCCAGGCTCCCCACGGGCGTCTCTCTCCCGCCCTCGACGACGGCGGTGGGGCCCTTGGCGGCGGCGGCCACCTTCTCCCACAGCTCCAGCAGCGTGCTGTAGTCGGGCGACTTGAACAGCTCGGTGGAGAAGCTCACCGCGGGCGGCCCGGCGATCGTGACGATGTTGCCGTCCGCGGGGTTCTCGCTGGGCTGGGCCTGGATGGTGTAGCCGTCCACCGCCGAGGCGGCCGCGACGATGGCCTCGGCGATCTCGGCGTGCGTGATCCCCCGCTTCGTCCCCCGGAACTTCCTCCGGAGCAGCTCCTGCAGGATGGGCGCCGGCACGCCCCGCTTGACGAACTTGCCGAACAGCCCCTGGAACTCCGACGCCGCCCGGAGCAGCTCGAGGAGCGGCTGGCCGGTGAGCGGCGCCCGGGTGCCCGCCACCCTCACGGCGGCCGACTCCACCCACGAGGACAGGAAGAAGTCCTCGAACTCCCGCTCGGACATCAGGTACTTCTCCACCTTGCCCTTCTTGACCTTGAAGAGCGGCGGCTGGGCGATGTAGAGGTGGCCCGCCTCGATCACCGGCACCATGTGGCGGAAGAAGAACGTCAGCAGCAGCGTCCGGATGTGGGCGCCGTCCACGTCGGCGTCCGTCATCAGGATGATCTTGTGGTACCGGAGCCTGGCGACGTCGAACTCCTCCGGGCCGATCCCCGTTCCCATGGCCGAGATCAGCAGGCGGATCTCGTTGTGGGACAGGACCTTGTCGTACCGCGCCTTCTCGGCGTTGATGATCTTGCCGCGCAGCGGCAGGACCGCCTGGGTCCGCCGGTCGCGACCCTGCTTGGCCGAGCCGCCGGCCGAGTCGCCCTCCACGATGAACAGCTCCCGGTACTGGGGCTCACGCTCCGAGCAGTCGGCCAGCTTGGCGCTCAGGCCCTCGTCGTCCACGCCCTTGCGTCGGGTCAGCTCGCGCGCCTTGCGCGCGGCCTCCCGGGCCTGGGCCGCCCGCACGCACTTCTCCGCCACCTTCCGGGCGGTGGTCGGGTCCTCCTCGAAGGCCTCGCTCAGCTTGTCGTTGACGATCTGCTGGACCAGCCCCTTGACGTCGGTGTTGCCCAGCTTGGCCTTCGTCTGGCCCTCGAACTGCGGGTCGGGCAGGCGCACGGAGACCACGGCCGTCAGCCCCTCCCGCACGTCCTCGCCCGTGATCCCCCCCTTGAAGCCCTTGAGGTAGCCGTTGGCTTCGGCGTAGGCCGCGATGCGGCTGGTGAGGGCCGCCCGGAAGCCGGTCAGGTGGGTGCCACCTTCCCGGGTGTTGATGTTGTTGGCGAAGGAGAAGACGTTCTCCTGGTAGCCGTCGTTGTACTGCAGCGCCACCTCCACCTCGATGTCGCCCCTGTGGCCCTCGAAGTAGAGGACCTTCGGGTGGATGGGCGTCTTGTTCTGGTTGAGGTGCTTGACGAACTCGACGATGCCGCCCCGGTAGAGGAACGTGTGGCTGCGCTCGTCGCGCTCGTCCTCGATGACGATCTTCAGGCCCCGCGTGAGGAACGCCATCTCGCGCAGCCGGTTGGAGAGCGTGTCGAACGAGAAGGCCGTCTCCTCGAAGATCTTCCCGTCGGGCTTGAAGCGGATGATGGTGCCGTGCTTCTGCGTCTTCTCGCCCGGCGTCAGCTCGGTGACCGGGATGCCGCCGTTCTCGTAGCGCTGGGTCCACACGCGCCCGTCGCGCCGGATTTCCACCTCCAGCCACTCGCTGAGCGCGTTGACGACGGAGACGCCGACGCCGTGGAGCCCGCCCGACACCTTGTACGCCGAGTGCTCGAACTTGCCGCCGGCGTGGAGGGTCGTCAGCACCACCTCGGCCGCGGGCTTGCCCGTCTCGCGGTGGATGTCCACCGGGATGCCGCGGCCGTTGTCGCCCACCGAGCAGGAGCCGTCGGAGTGGAGGATCACCTTGATCGAGTCGCAGAAGCCCGCCAGCGCCTCGTCCACGGAGTTGTCCACGACCTCGTAGACCAGATGGTGGAGGCCGTACGCGCCCGTGTCGCCGATGTACATGGCGGGGCGCTTGCGGACGGCCTCCAGGCCCTCGAGGATCTTGATGTCGCTGGCCGTGTAGGTCTGAGCGCTCATGCGGCGGCGATCTCTCCTCCCTGAATGGTCCAGCGCGCGGCACCCGCGACGTCCAGCGGCTCCGGCGACGTCAGGAACACCTGCTCGGCGCCGCCGATCTCGCGCAGCACGTTCTCCCGGACGCGGCCGTCCAGCTCCGACAGGGCGTCGTCCAGGAGGAGGAGCGGCGACGTCCCGACGGCCTCGCGGATCGGCAGCACCTCGGCCAGCCGCAGGGCCAGGGCCAGCAGGCGCTGCTGGCCGCGCGAGCCGAAGGCCCGTGCGTCCACCCCGTCCAGCTCGATGGCCAGGTCGTCGCGGTGGGGCCCCACCAGGGTCTGGCCCCGCCGCAGATCGTCCCGCCGGCTCCGGTCCAGGGCCGCCAGCAGGGCCCCGGCGTCGGTCGCCTCGCCGATCGTGGACCGGTAGCGCACCTCGACCTTGTGCCGCTGCCCGGCCAGCGCCGGGTAGATCCTCGCCACCTCCGTCTGGAGGGCGGCCGCCGCCCGCCGGCGCCGATCGACCAGCTCGGCGCCCACGGCGGCCACCTGCTCGTCCCACGGTGCGAGCCTGGCCGCCGCCACACCCTCCGGCCAGCGCTGCTGGAGCAGGTGGTTCCGCCTGGCCAGGACCTGCCGGAACCTCATCAGGGCGGCCCGGTGGCTCGGGTAGAGGCGGGCCGCGAAGCCGTCCACGAACCCCCGGCGGGCCGCCGGCGACCCGTGCAGGATCTCCAGATCCTGCCAGCCGAACGCCACGGCCCGGGCCCAGGGACAGTCCTCACCGGCGGCCTGCCAGGCCCCCGTCTCGAGCCTCCGGAGGGTCCGCCGCACCGTCCGTACGCCGTCGACCCGCCTCAACTCCCCCCCCACCACGGCGCAGTCGCCGCCCCAGGACGCGATCTCGGCCAGCCGAGAGGTCCGGAAGGAGCGTCCGACGCACAGGTACCCCAGGGCCTCGAGGAGGTTCGTCTTGCCCTGGGCGTTGGCCCCGGTGAGGAGGTTCAGGCTCGGCGATGGCTTCCAGGAGAGGTCGCGGAAATTACGGAACCCCAGTACCTGGATCCATCCAATCTGCACCCGGGTTGACTCCCATGAGAGGCGCGAAAATCCTCACTAAATTCGCATTGGCATTATAACACAGCAGTACCCCTCATCCTGCCCACTTTTCATCACTCCTGGGCTCAGCGAGTCCTTGAATTCGAAGACCACCTCGTCGCTTTCCAGGGGGGCCAGCGCCTCCAGGAGGTACCGCGCATTGAACCCGATGGTCACCTCGGCCCCGCGGTAGTCGACCTCCAGGGTCTCCTCGGCCTCCCCCAGGTCCGGGCTGGCCGCGCTGAGCGTCAGCATCCCGGCGCCCAGCGTCAGGCGCACCGGCTTGTTGCGCTCGTCGGCCATCACGGACACCCGCCGGAGCGCCGACGCCAGCGCTGCCCGGCCGAGGGCAAGCCGCCCCGGGTGCGCCTTGGGCATGACGGCCTCGTAGTTGGGGAACTGCCCCTCGATGAGCCGGGCCGTCATGACGAAGCTCGGCATCTGGAGCACGAACTGGTTCTCGGTGATGGCGATCTGCACGTCCTCGCTGGTGCCCAGCACGCGCATCACCTCGGTGACCGCCTTGCGCGGCACGATCCCGCTCACGCCGCTCAGGCCGGCGCCCACACCGCGCGTGGAGACGGCCAGGCGATGTCCGTCGGTGGCCACCAGCCGCAACTCCTTGGGGTTGAGCACGAAGAGGACCCCGTTCAGGGCGAAGCGGCTCTCGTCGTGGGAGACGGCGAAGCTGGTCTGTGCCAGCATCTCGCGGAGAACCTTCGCCTCCACCGTGAGCCAGGCCGGCGGCGCCGCCGGCACCACCGCGGGAAAGTCGTCGGGCGCCAGGCCCAGCAGCCGGTAGTTGACGCCTCCGCACCGCAGGGTCACGGCGGCGTTCCCGCCCACCTTCACGCTGAGTGCCGCCGCGGGCAGCTCCTTGACGATCTCGGCGAGCTTCCGCGCCGACAGCGTGATGGCGCCCCTGGCGAGCACGCGCGCCGGGATCGACACGCGGGCCCCTACCTCGAGATCGGTCGCGGTCACCCGCGCGGTCTCGCCCTCGGCCTCGATGAGCACGTTGGCCAGGATCGGAAGGGTCTGGCGCGGCTCGACGATGGTGTGGACCATCTGGAGGCCCCGGAGGAACGCATCACGGTCGAGGAGGACTTCCATGGAGTTCTCCAGTCTTTCAGAGAGAAAGAAGAAGATTCGTAGTCGTGAGGAGCACAAGGACGTGTGGACAACGCGGCGTGCGAAAAAGGGACGGCGCCAGGCGGGGTTCGGTGGCGCGGGCGATGGGGATAAGCGTGTTGACGACGGTGGGCAGGCTGGGGATCACAGCTGGATGCCCTGGATGAGCTGTTCGATCGTGCGGCGCAGCCGGGGGTCCTCCTGCATCATCGTCTGGATCTTGTCCACGGCATGGAGCACGGTGGTGTGGTCCTTGCCGCCGAAGGCCTGGCCGACCTGCGCGAGGGAGGCGTGGGTGAGCTGACGGGCCAGGTACATGGCGACCTGGCGGGGAAAGGCCACGGCCTTGGTGCGGCTCTTCGCCTTGAGGTCGGAGAGCTTGAGGCCGAAGAAGTCGCAGACCTTCCGCTGGACCTGCTCGATGGTGATGACCTTCTCGTCCTCGCCCCAGATCTCGGCGAGGACCTCCTGCGCCAGGTCCACGCCCATCTCGCGGCCGGTCAGGGCGCAGAACGCGATCATGCGCGTCAGGGAGCCCTCGAGCTCGCGGATGTTGGACTTGATGCGGCTGGCGATGAGATAGGCGACGTCGTCGGCCAGGCGGACGCGCTCGAGGGAGGCCTTCTTCTTGAGGATGGCGACCCGGGTCTCGAAGTCGGGGGGCTGGATGTCGGCGATGAGGCCCCACTCGAAGCGGGAGCGCAGGCGCTCCTCGATCTCAGGGATGTCCTTGGGGGAGCGGTCGCTGGAGAGGATGATCTGCTTCCGCGACTCGTAGAGGTCGTTGAAGGTGTGGAAGAACTCCTCCTGCGTGCGCTCCTTGCCCGAGATGAACTGGATGTCGTCGATGAGGAGCAGGTCGATGGTGCGGTAGCGGGCGCGGAACTCGGCCGTGCGGTCATAACGGATGGCGTTGATGAGCTCGTTGGTGAAGCGCTCGGAGGAGAGGTAGAGGACCGACATCCCCGGAAAGAGCCTCGCCGCCTGGTGGCCGACGGCGTGGAGGAGGTGGGTCTTGCCGAGGCCGACGCCGCCGTAGATGAAGAGGGGGTTGTAGGCGCGGGAAGGGAGTTCGGCAACCGCCTGGCAGGCAGCCTGGGCGAACTGGTTGGAGGAGCCCACCACGAAGGTGTCGAAGGTGTAGCGGGGGTTGAGGCCCTCCGTCCGGGCCGGAGCCGGCGGGGCGGACTGGGGCGAGGCGGGGAACCTGGCGTTGAGCGGCGGGAAGCTCTCGTCCACGACCAGGGACACCCTGGGCTCGCCACCCAGGCACTCACGGGCCGCCGTCTGGATGGCGGTCAGGTGATGGCTGGTGAGCCACTCCCTGTAGAACTTGTTGGGAACGCCGATCCGGAGGTGGTCGCCCTCGATGGCCAGGAGCCTGCACGGACGGACCCAGGAGTCGAGGACGTTCGGGGGCAGTCGCCGCGAGGCGGCGTCGAGGAGACGGGTCCAAATGGTGTCTAACACGGGGAGAAACCTAAGTTACGCACACCGTTATCCACAAGTGTGGATAGCGTGAAGTGCTCGGGAAGCCAGGGGTTTTTGCGAGGCGGGCGCACGTCGGAAGCCGGTACGTCATCGGGGCTGCGCCAAGGATGGCGCACCTTAGCACACGGTCAAAGACCGGCGCAAGGGCGTTGGCGAGTTGACTTGCCCCTGCGGCCCGCCTACACTACGTCGGCTTGGAGATCGAAGGGGGAACGGCCTGAATGAAGCGAACTTTTCAGCCAAACCAGCGCCGCCGGAAGAAGACCCACGGCTTCCGCGAGCGGATGAAGACGCAAGGGGGGCGGAAGGTCCTCAAGCGGCGGCGGGCCAAGGGCCGGAAACGGCTGACCGTCTAACCGGACGATTCCCCCGCAGCGAACGGTTGACCACGAGCGCCGACTTCCAGGCGCTCTTCCAGCAGGGCAAGCGGATCGAGCGGTCCTCCCTGACCGTGCTCTGGCGTCCCGCGGACCGGCCGCGCCGGGTGGGCTTCGCGGTGACGCGTCAGATCCGAGATGCCGTGCGCCGGAACCGGGTGCGAAGGCGCCTGCGCGAGGCCTACCGGCGCGTGCGGAGCGCGGCGCCCGTTCGTGCGGACCTCGTGATCATCGGGAAGCGGCGGGCTCTCGACGAGGAATTTCCAGCACTGATGGCCGAGCTACGCGGGGCCCTGGCGGCGGTTCCGGGACCCAGGGGGGACAGGTGACCGCCGCGGCGAGGTTGGCGGCGGGGGCGATCAGCGTCTACCAGCAACTGCTGTCGCCCTGGCTGGGGCGGAACTGCCGGTTCGCCCCGACCTGCTCGGAATACGCCAGGCTCGCGCTGCTGGGGCATGGCCTGGTGCGCGGCACCGCCCTGGCCGCCTGGCGGCTGCTCCGGTGTCACCCGCTCCACCCGGGAGGCTACGATCCGCCGCCTCCGGCAAGGACCCTGCACGCATGACCATGGAAAAGCGAGCGATTCTTGCCGCCGTCCTCATGGCGGCCCTCCTGATGCTCTACCAGGTGTACTTCGCCCCGGCGCCTCCTCCTGAGACGACGCGGCGGGAGACGCCAGCACCGGCGTCGCAAGCGCAGGCCCCGCCGGCCACCCCCCCTGCCCCACTGGCGGTGGAGCCGCCGAGGCGGTCCGGACCGGCGGTGCCGCAGCGCACCGCCGCGGTGACGTCGCCGTTGTACCGGGCGGTGGTGAGCAGCGAGGGCGGCAAGTTCCAGGAATGGACGCTCCACTACCGAGGCGACAAGCCGATGGTCGTCGTCGGCGAGCAGGGACCGCTGGGGCTGGTCGTCGCTCCGGGGCCGGCGGCACCGGGCGCCATCGTCTCGATGGCGATGGGCGCCGAGGGCCTTGCCCTGGGCCCCGGCAGGGGGGCGGGCGAGATCGTGCTTTCCGGCGAGGTGGACGGGCTCAGGATCAAGGAAACGCTGCGATTCCAACCAGATACGTACACCGTGGATGCCCTGCTCCGTGTGGAGAACCCGGGAAGCTCCCCGAGGACTGTGCGGGTCGAGCTACCGTGGATGGTCCGCCGTGGAGGAGATTCGGGGGCCCCCGCAGAGAAGTTCACCGGTCAGCGGCCCAGGGAAGTCGTCTGGGGGACGAACGGGCGGGTTCACAGGATCGAGGACCTGGCCAAGGTGGGTAGCCAGAGCCTGGACGGGACGTGGATCGGGCTCGGGAGTACCTGGTACCTGGCGGCCCTGATGCCGAGAACCCCGGGATTCGGCCTGGCTGTGGGGGCGGATACCACGAGCGGCAAGAACGGCGTGGTCCAGGTCGCGGTCCGGGCCACGCCCACCGTCGCACCTGGCCAGGCGTGGGAAGGCCTCGTCAGGATCTACGTGGGTCCCAAGGAGTACGACCGCCTCCGGGCCGAGGGCCTCGAGGGGACCCTGAATTTCGGAGGGTTCCCCGTGCCCCGGTCATGGGGCGGGCTGCCGATGGAGTGGCTGGGCGTCCCCATCCTCCAGCTCATGAACTGGACGTACCGCCACGTCGGCAATTACGGCATCGCGATCATCCTGCTGACGCTGGTCACCAAGGTGCTCTTCTATCCGCTCACCGTGAAGAGCATGCGGTCGATGAAGGCCATGCAGGCGCTGCAGCCGCAGGTGAACGCGCTCAGGAGCAAGTACAAGAGCGACCCGCGGAAGCTGCAGGAGGAGACCCTCGCCCTCTACCGGAAGCACAGGGTGAATCCGATGGGTGGCTGCCTGCCGATGGTTGCGCAGATCCCCATCTTCTACGCGCTGTACCTGGCCCTGTCCGTCTCCGTGGAGCTGCAGAACGCGGCCTTCCTCTGCTTCGGCCGGGTGTTCGGCATCGATGTCTGGATCTGTGACCTGGCGAGTCACGACCCGACATACGTGCTGCCCATCCTGATGGGCATCACGATGTTCGTGCAGCAGAAGATGACGCCGGCGGCCGGCGACCCGCGCCAGCAGCGGATGATGCTGCTGATGCCGTTCGTCTTTACCTTCATGTTCCTGAACCTGCCCTCGGGCCTGGTGCTGTACTGGACGGTGTCCAACGTCCTGCAGATCGTCCAGCAGTGGCTGATGGATCGGCCGAGGGCCGGCGCGGTCCGCGAACCGAAGCAGGCGGCGCGGGCCTAGTCGCGGCGAGATCCGGCGCGGCCCGGTATCGCCTGGTCGCGATCCGGAGGTGGAGGGCGTGTGAGCCGGCGCGACCTGGAGTCGGCCTTGGGCGCGCTCGGTGACGGTGCGCGTGGGATACTGGGCCGGGCCCTCGCGGCTACCGAGAAGGCACGATTTAGCAAGTACCTGAATTTATTGCTAGACTGGCAGAGGATCGTCCGTCTGGTCGGCTCCAGGGACCCTGTCTGGATCGTCGATCAGCTCATGTTAGACAGTCTGCTGTTCCTACGTGTGCTCCCACCAGTGTTTCGATCGATGATAGATATCGGCTCAGGTGCCGGTATTCCTGGGATACCCATCAAGATCGTTCGTTCTGATTGCCGGCTGGTACTGGTAGAGTCTAGGCGGCGGAGGGCCTCATTCCTGACGACCGTGATCCGGGAGCTCGGCCTGGCGGATTCCGAGGTTCTCAACACCAGGGCCGAGGCCCTGGTGGGTACCCTGGCGGGAAGTTTCGATGTTGCCGTGATGCGGTGCGCAGGGGCAGCCACGAAAATGTTGGCGGTGGGGGCGGAATTCGTGGCTCCAGGCGGGGTCGTTGTGATCGCCGGCCCTCCTGGCGCCAGGGCCGGCGATGGTGAGTTCGAAGTGGAGGTGCCGGGGGTGAGGCCGGGTACTACCAGGCGATTCTTGGTGTGGCCCAAGCCAGAACTTGAGCCCAGGGCCGCCGGAGGTCGGCGGGGTTTATCGTGAAACGCAGTGTTTGGCGTTAAACATCCAGGGGGCCGAGGGGACGAGGGCGTTTGTCGTGAAACGTGACTGGCCTCTGGCAGCGTAGAGGGTGCCATAGCCAGGACGCTTGCGGTCGTTAATCAGAAGGGTGGCGTCGGGAAGACCACCACGGCTGTCAACCTCGCAGCTGGTCTAGCGCTGGCTGAACAGCTCACCCTGCTCGTCGACCTCGATCCCCAGGGTAATGCCACGACTGGCCTCGGTATTGGGAAGAACGGCCTCTACCCGACGATCTATCACGCACTTCTGGCGAGCGAGCCGGTGGACAGGGCGGTGATGGACACCTCCCTGCCCTACCTGAGGCTTCTCCCATCGGACATCGACCTGGTCGGGGCCGAGATCGAGCTGGTGGGGATGGAGCATAGGGAGCGCAGGCTCCGGATGACCCTGGCACCACTCGTTGACAGCTACCGGTACGTGGTCGTTGACTGCCCGCCCTCCCTGGGGCTGCTGACAATCAACGCCCTGGCCGCTGCTGACCGTGTGCTGGTGCCGCTCCAGTGCGAGTTTTATGCGCTTGAGGGGTTGGCGCACCTCCTCAAGACCGTAAGGCTGGTTCGGGAGCGGCTGAACCCGGGGCTTGAGGTCGAAGGAATCCTTCTCACCATGTTCGACGGGAGGACGAGCCTGGCGCTGCAGATCCGGGACGAGGTGCAGCGGCACTTCCCGGGAGAGATCTTCGAGACGGTCATTCCAAGGAACGTGCGTCTGAGCGAGGCTCCGAGCCACGGCAAGCCGATCATGCTGTACGATCTGCGCTCCAGTGGGGCCGTCGCCTACCTGGAACTGACCAAGGAGGTCATCCAGCATGCATAAGCGTGGTCTCGGTCGGGGTCTGGATGCTCTGCTGGGCCCGATCCCGGCGGCGGCCCCGAGCGAGAGTCCAAGCGAGGTCCCGGTCGATCAGATCGACGTCAATCCCCGTCAGCCCAGGAAGGCCTTCGACCCGGTCGCCCTGGACGAGCTGGCCCGGTCCCTGAAATCGTCCGGCATGATCCAGCCGGTGGTCGTGAGGCGTGGCGCCAACGGACGATGGGAGCTCATCGCCGGCGAGCGCCGCTGGCGGGCAGCCAGGCAGGCTGGACTCGAGCGCATTCCCGTGGTGGTCCGTGAGGCCACGGACGCCGAGAGTCTCGAGCTGGCGCTGATCGAGAACCTGCTGCGTGAAGACCTGAATCCGATGGAGGAGGCGGAGGCCTACCAGCGGATCCTGACCGAGTTCGGCTGGACCCAGGAGCAACTCGCCCAGCGAGTCGGGCGTGATCGCAGCACGATCGCCAACAGCCTCAGGCTCCTCCGCCTCCCTGGATCCATCCAGGACGACCTGAGGTCTGGCCGACTCACCATGGGGCACGCGCTGGCCCTGCTCACCCTGTCGTCTCCGGAGGACCAGCTCAGGCTGCGGGACGAGATCCTCTCCCACTCCTGGACGGTGCGAAGGGCGGAGGAAGCAGCCCAGAAGCGTCGCGCCGCCCCGCGGCCCGCGGGCCGGAGGCGATCCGCGGAGCTGGTCGCGCTCGAGGAGTCCCTGCAGCGCGCCCTCCTCACGCGAGTCAGGATCGCTGGCAACGAACGGCGCGGCCGGATCGAGATCACGTACGCGACGCCCGAGGAACTCGAGCGCCTGGCAGCGTCGCTCGGAGTGCGGAGCTGACGGTGTCCGAGCGGATCGTCGTGGCGATGAGCGGCGGCGTCGACTCGTCCGTCGCGGCGGCCCGCCTCGTCGAGCAGGGCTACGACGTTGTCGGCGTGACCCTCAGGGTCTGGCCCTGGCGCGAGCGCGAGGACCCGGTCGAGCGGTTCGGCTCCTGCTGCGGCACCGATGCCACCGACGATGCGCGCAAGGTCGCCCGCGCCCTGGGGATCCCGCACTACGTCCTCGACGCGGAGGACGAGTTTGACCGGACCGTCATCGCTCGATTCGTGGAGGAGTACGCGCTGGGAAGAACTCCTGTTCCCTGCCTGGCGTGCAACACAGAACTAAAGTTCGGCTCCCTCCTCCGCCGCGCTCTCGCCTGGGACGCCGCGGCCGTCGCCACGGGCCACTACGCGCGGGTGACACGCGACCCGGCGTCCGGGCGCTACCTCCTCTGGCGGGGCCGCGACCCGCGGAAGGACCAGAGCGACTTCCTCTGGCCGCTCACGCAGGCACAGCTGGCCGCCGCGCGGTTCCCGGTCGGCGACCTCACCAAGGACGAGGTGCGGGCCCGCGCCCGACGCCTCGGCCTGGTGACCGCGGACAAGCCGGAGAGCCAGGAGCTGTGCTTCGTCGCCGACGGGGACTATCGCGGCTTCCTGCGGCGGCGTCGGCCGTCGGCGTTCCAGCCGGGGCCGATCGTGGACCGGGCAGGTTCGCGGCTCGGAACCCACGCGGGGCTGGCGGGCTACACCGTGGGCCAGAAGAAGGGCCTCGGGCTCGCCACCGGACGCCCCCTCTACGTGCTCGACCTCGATCCCGACAGCAACACCGTGACGGTGGGGGAGGCGGCCGACCTGGCGCGGACGAGCCTGGTGGCCCACGACGTCAACTTCATCGCCTGCGACCCGCCGCGCGAGGCCCTGCGCGTGGAGGCGAGGATCCGGCACAGCCACGTGCCGGCTCCGGCCAGGGTGCGCGCGCTGGACGGGCGGCGGGCCGAGGTGGTGTTCGACGAGCCCCAGCGCGCCGTCGCGCCCGGCCAGTCCGTGGTCTGGTACCGGGGGGACCTGGTGGTCGGCGGCGGCGTCATCGGCCGGTGAGGGGCCCTTTGTGTTGACTGACGGCAACTTGCGTGATAGTTTTCACAATCGCTGTCCGGGTAAGCGTAGGCGATTCTTCGTCGGACTGGAGACCTCCTCCATGGATCACTGGGGACGCATGTGGCCCGGCGCGCTCGTGTGCGTCGTCGCCCTCCTGGGGCTCGTGGTGGCCGCGCCGGGCCTCGCCGGCGCCGCCGAGGACGCCGCGCACGGCGGCGGTGGCGGCCTCATCAACCTGGACAAGTCGCTCATCGTCCAGGCCATCAACTTCATCATCCTCCTGGTGATCCTCCAGCGCCTCCTCTACCGGCCGCTCGTGGCGAAGATGGAGGAGCGGACCGCGGCCATCCGGAAGTCCCTGGACGAGGCGCAGGCCGCCCGCGCCGAGGCCGCGCGGCAGCGCGAGGAGAACGAGGCGCGCCTGCGGGCCGCCCACGCCGAGGCCGCGGCCATCCGCGAGCAGGCGCTCAAGGAAGCGGCAGAGGAGCAGCGGCGCCTGGTGGAGGCCGCGCGGGCCGAGGCCCAGCGGCTCGTCGAGTCCGCCCGCGCCCAGACGGAGGCGGACATCCGCCGCGCCCGCGAGGAGCTGCGCCGCGAGGTGGCCGACCTGGCCACCGCCGTGGCCGAGAAGCTCGTCCGCCGCAGCCTGCGCGAGGAGGACCACCGGCGGATCGTGGCCGACGCCGTCGCGCGGCTCGGGGCCTGATCCATGGCGGTGGGGACGACGGCTGCCCGGCCGTACGCGCGCGCCCTCTGGGAGCTGGCCAGGGAGCGGGGCCAGACCGAGGCGGTGCTGCGCGAGCTCGAGTCCGTGGCCGAGACGGTGGACCGGGAGCGGTCGCTCGCGGAGTTCCTGGCCCGGCCGTGGATCCCCGGCCAGGTCAAGCGGGCCGTGATGCTGGAGGTCGCCGCGAGGCTCGGCGTCTCGCCGCTCACGCGCGACTTCGTCGCGCTGGCGGCCCGCCAGGGGCGGGGAGACCACCTCGCGGCCATGGCCGAGGTCCTGCGCGACCTGGTCGACGAGGAGCACGGCCGGGTGCGGGCCCGCGTGCGGACGGCGGTGCCCCTCACCGAGGCGGACCGGGCCGCGCTGCGGCAGCGCCTGGGACGTGCGGTGGGCGGCAAGCAGGTGGTGCTGGAAGAGGTCGTGGACGACCGCCTGCTGGGCGGCTTCGTGGCCGAGGTCGGCAGCTTCATCGTGGACGGCAGCCTGGACGGCCAGCTCGCCCGGCTGAGGGACCGGCTCGCCACCGGGTAGCGCGCTCGCGCGGGCCCGGCCCGCGTCACGGAATCCAGGGGACGCTCCCGGCGCGGGCCGCCGGGCGTCCCGCGAACGAAGGAGTGCCAGGGGATGATCAGGGCGGGAGAGATCAGCGAGATCATCAAGCGCCAGCTGGCTGGCTACGAGGCCGAGGTCGACCTGCAGGAGGTGGGTCGCGTCATCGAGGTGGGCGACGGCATCGCGCGGATCTACGGCCTCGAGAACGCCATGGCGGGCGAGCTGCTCCAGTTCCCGCACGACGTGGTCGGCATGGTGCTGAACCTCGAGCAGGACCAGGTGGGCGCCGTGCTGCTCGGCGAGTTCACCGAGATCAAGGAAGGCGACATCGTGCGCCGCACCAACCGCATCGCCCAGGTGCCGGTGGGCGAGGCGCTGATCGGGCGGGTGGTCAACGCGCTGGGCCAGCCCGTGGACGGCAAGGGCCCCATCAACGCCCGCGAGTTCCGGCCCATCGAGCGCTACGCGCCGGGCGTGGTCGACCGGCGGTCGGTCAAGGAGCCGCTCCAGACCGGCCTCAAGGCCATCGACGCCATGATCCCCATCGGCCGGGGCCAGCGCGAGCTGATCATCGGCGACCGCGGGACGGGCAAGACCGCCATCGCCGTGGACACGATCCTGAACCAGAAGGGCCAGGACGTGTACTGCTTCTACGTGGCGATCGGGCAGAAACGCTCCACGGTGGCCCAGGTGGTGAAGGTCCTCGAGGACCACGGTGCCATGGCCTACACCACGGTGGTCGTGGCCTCGGCGTCGGAGCCGGCCCCGCTCCAGTACATCGCCCCGTACGCCGGCGTCACCATGGGCGAGTACTTCCGGGACAGCAAGCGCCACGCCCTCTGCATCTACGACGACCTCTCCAAGCACGCGGCGGCCTACCGGCAGCTCTCGCTGCTGCTCCGCCGGCCGCCGGGGCGCGAGGCCTACCCGGGCGACGTCTTCTACCTGCACTCGCGGCTGCTGGAGCGGGCGGCCAAGCTCAACGACGAGCTGGGCGGCGGCTCGCTCACGGCCCTGCCCATCATCGAGACCCAGCTGGGCGACGTGTCGGCCTACATCCCCAC
>JBBIOF010000007.1:0-19439 GCA_037443505.1 Candidatus Rokuibacteriota bacterium | reverse complement strand
GGAGGTCGCCGGCGCCGTCTCCGGGCGCGCTCACGACCGGCAGCCCGGCCTCCCGCCAGGCGCCGAGCCCTCCGGCCAGCACGGACACGCGGGAGAGCCCCGAGGCCGCCAGGTAGTGCGCCACCCGGGCGCTGGTCGCCTCACCGTGTCAGGAGCAGTAGACGACGACGGCCCGGTCGCGCGGCAGGTCCCGGGCCCGCTCGGGCACCTCGTCGAGAGGCAGCCAGACGGCGCCGGGGATGCCACCGCCTTCCGCGGCCCAGGCCTCGCGCCGCCGCACGTCCAGCAGCAGGAGCGGCTCGCCGCTCTCGAGCCGCGCCGCCAGCTCCTGCACGCCCACGCGCTCCACCGTCGCCGGTGCGGGCTTCATCGACCGTTGCGATGCTCCCCGGGCGGCGGGGGATTCGCGGGGCGGACCACCAGGCCGCAGCAGGCGGGCGCGGGCGGCGAGGCGAGCGCGTCCACGGCGACGTCGCCGCAGAGCCCGCGGATCAGCGCGGTGAAGAACGTCCGGCACACGTCCGGGTGATCGCGGGAGACATCCTGGAACGGGCACTGGTGGATGACGATCCTGCGGGCACCGCCGTCGCTCGCGCGCACGTCGGCGTGCCAGGCGAGCTCCCGCTCGAGCCAGTCGACCAGGAGGTCCCAGCGCCGCCGCTCGTCGGCCCGGCCGAAGCGCTCGCCCACCTGCGCGGCCAGGCGCTCCGCGGCTGCGCGGACGATGTCCTCCACGGCGAGTGGGCCCTCGCGTTCCAGGATCACGTCCACCACGAGCCCGAGGAGCAGGTCGTAGCGCTTGGGGAAGATCCGGGAACCTTCCGGGGACAGCCGGTAGAGGTACGTCGGGCGGCTCGGCTGGGTGACCAGCTTCCGCCGCGTCACGAGGCCGAGGGCCTCCAGCGTCTCCATGTGCTGCCTGACGGCAGCCGGGGTCACCGACAGCATCTCGGCGAGGGTCTGGACGCTAAGCTCCTGTTTTATCAAGAGCTTTAGGATGTCTCGCTTGGTTCCTGCGGGCGCTTCAGACACTTCGAGTAGTTAAGTTAGTTTTAACTTGCATAAGCACTCAGCCTGCGGCAATCTTAGCGCAACCGCGGTCAGATTCTCCGTTTCGAGGAGGCAAGCCATGAAGCGCTTCGGAGTCTCGGTGGCGGCCATCGGGCTGGTGGCGCTGCTCACGGCAGGGTGCACGCAGGGCATGGCGGCCCAGCCGGCCCCGCCAGGAGGCCAGTACAAGAAGGTCAGCACGCTGGTCCCCCTGCCAGACTTCATCCCCGGCCTCGGCACGCTCTACGTCGATCCCGCGACGCTGCCGGCCGGGCCCTTCCTCGCCTACGACCGGCAGGGCCGCCTCGTCAGCAGCGTCTACATGATCCCGGTGAAGGACATCCAGGCCCAGAAGAAGTTCGAGGACCTCGGCGTGGCGCGCGAGCGGGTGGACCACGTGGACATGTACTACAACGCAGGGCACCCGGGCGTGGCCGAGCCGCACTACCACGTGGTGCTCTGGTACGTCCCCAGGGAGCAGGAAGCCAGCCTGAAGTAGCGGGCCCGGCATGATCACGCGGCGTCGGTTCCTCGCGGCCGGCGGGCTCGCGCTCGCCGGTCTCGCCGCGCCCCGGTCCGCGGGGGCCGCGCCGGTGGAGATCCGCATGGCGAGCGACCCCCAGGGGGCCGAGGTGTGGTTCGATCCCGTCGGGCTCTGGGTCGAGCCGGGCCGCACGGTGCGATGGGTCCTGGTGGACAACGTCCACACCACGACGGCGTACCATCCGCGCAACGACGCGCACTCGCTCCGGATCCCGGAGGGCGCGGCGCCGTGGGACTCCGGCTACCTCATGAGGGCGGGACAGCGCTTCGAGGTCACGCTCGACGTCGAGGGCGTGTACGACTACTTCTGCGCGCCCCACGAGCAGGCGGGGATGGTCGGGCGGATCGTGGTGGGGCGCCCGGCGGGGCCCGGCACCCTGCCGTTCGACTACTTCCGCGGCCGTCCGGGGGCGGAGGGCTGGCGGCCGGTCCCGGAGGCGGCCCGGCGCGCGTTTCCCGCGATCGACCGGATCGTGAGGGAGAAGGTCGTCCGGCACCGCTTGAAGTCGGGCGGACGGCCCGGCCCTCCACCCCACGTCGGCTCAGCCTGACGGATGAGCCCGCCACGCGGCCCGGCGGAGGGGGCGGGCGCGAGGCCGTAAGTTGCCGTCATAGCGCGCGAAATGCTTGACACGCCGGGGGCGCTCCGCTAGACTCTCGCCACTCGACGCCAGCCCTGTTCGTCAGGCCGACGACCCGCACGGCAGCGCAGCAGCGCGGAGGCGACGTGAACAGACACGCGAGGCGCAGAGGTGAGTCCGCGTCGCGGATCCCGCCCAGGAGCGGGCCTTGAGACCCCTGCGCGGCCGGCGATGACCGCTCCCGACCTGACGATCGACCCCGCGCTCGACACCTTCCCGAAGCTCGTCCGGCACAACGCGCAGCGCCTGCCCCGCAAGGTCGCGGTCCGCGAGAAGGACTACGGCATCTGGCAGGCCTACACGTGGAGCGACTACTTCGAGCAGGTGCGGCTCATCGCGCTGGGCCTGGCGGCGCTGGGGTTCCAGCGCGGGGACCGGGCAGCCATCGTGGGGGACAACCGGCCCCAGCTCTACTGGGCGGTGGCCGCCGTGCAGGCGCTCGGCGGCATCCCGGTGCCGCTCTACCAGGACGCCATCGAGCGGGAGATGGAGTACATCCTCGACCACGCCGAGGTCCGGTTCGCCGTGGTGGAGGACCAGGAGCAGGTAGACAAGGTCCTGCACGTCAAGGCGCGGTGCCCGCGGCTCGAGTACGTCGTCTACGACGACCCGCGGGGTCTGCGGAACTACCCCGAGCCCTTCCTCCTCGGCCTCGGGCGGCTGCAGGAGCTCGGGCACAAGTTCGCGCAGGACCAGCCGACCTACTTCGACGACGAGGTGGCCCGGGGCCGGGCGGACGACGTCGCCATCATCTGCTACACGTCCGGAACCACGGGTGCCCCCAAGGGGGCCATGCTTTCCCACCGGAACCTGATCCTCACGGCGCGCAATGCCATCGCCGCCGAGGGGCTGCGGAGCGACGAGGAGGTGGTGGCGTACCTGCCCATGGCCTGGGTGGGGGACCACATCTTTTCCTATGCCCAGTCCATCCTGGCCGGGTTCACGGTCAACTGTCCGGAAAGCGCCGCCACCGTCCTGCACGACCTGCGTGAGATCGGGCCGACGTACTTCTTCGCCCCCCCGAGGATCTGGGAGAGCATCCTCACCAGCGTCATGATCCGGATCGGGGACGCCGCGTGGCCGAAGCGGGCTCTCGTGCAGTTCTTCCTCCGACTCGCTCAGGACGTGGAGCGCCGGCGCCTGCGCGGCGAGCCGGTGCCGCTCCGGAGCCGGCTGCTCTACCCGCTGGGATCCCTCCTCGTGTATGCCCCGCTGAGGGACAACCTGGGGATGCGTCGGATCCGGCGGGCCTACACCGCCGGTGAGGCCATCGGTCCCGAGATCTTCCTCTTCTTCCGGTCGCTGGGCATCAACGTCAAGCAGCTCTACGGCATGACCGAGTGCAGCGCGCTCATCGCCATCCAGGAGGACGGCGACGTCCGGCTGGACACCGTGGGCACGCCGCTGCCGGCCGTGGAGATCCGGATCACCGACCAGGGCGAGATCCTGGTCCGGAGCCCCGGCGTGTTCCAGGGCTACTACCGGAACCCGGAGGCGACGCAGGCGACGCTGGAGGAGCAGTGGGTGCACACGGGCGACGCCGGATTCGTGGACCCGGCGGGCCACCTGCGGATCATCGACCGGGCCCGCGACGTCAGCCGCCTGGCCGACGGCACGATGTTCGCCCCGAAGTACCTGGAGAACAAGCTCAAGTTCTCCCCCTACATCCGGGAGGCGGTGTGCATCGGGCAGGGGCGCCCCTACGTGACGGCCCTGGTCAACATCGACTTCGCCGCGGTGGGAAACTGGGCCGAGCGCCGGGGGCTCGCCTACACGAGCTACACGGACCTCGCGCAGAAGCCGGAGGTGTACGAGCTGATCCACGGCGAGGTGGCGCGTGTGAACCGCAGCCTGCTGGACGAGGAGGCGCTGCGAGGCGCCCAGATTCGCCGCTTCCTCATCCTCCACAAGGAGCTGGACCCGGACGACGAGGAGATCACTCGCACCCGCAAGGTCCGGCGGGGCTACATCGCCCAGAAGTACGCGGACCTGATCGACGCGCTGTACTCGGACCGGGATCGGGTGCAGGTGGATGCGAGGGTCACCTACGAGGACGGGCGCACGGGGACCGTGCGCGCGGACGTGCGGATCCGTGAGGCGGAGACCTTCGCGTGGCAGGGGGTGTCATGACCGCGGTGGACGCGGCCGGGCCCCTGCTGGAGGTGGACGGCGTCAGCGTCCGCTTCGGCGCCCTGGTAGCGCTGCAGCGGGTGAGCCTGGAGGTCCAGCCGGGAGAGATCCTCGCCATCATCGGGCCCAACGGCGCCGGCAAGACCACGTTGCTCAACGTGATCAGCGGCTTCTACCATCCCTACGAGGGCCGCCTCCGCTTCCGGGGCCGCGACCGCACGCACCTCGGCCCGGCGGACGTCGCCGCCCTCGGCATCGCCCGCACGTTCCAGAACGTGGCGCTGTTCAAGGGCATGACGGTGCTCGACAACATCATGACCGGCCGCGTGCTCAGGATGCGCAGTCACTTCCTGCTGGATGCGGTGTGGGTGGGCCCTGCCAGGCGGGAGGAACTCGCGCACCGCGCGTTCGTGGAGCGGATCATCGACTTCCTGGAGATCGAGGCCATCCGCAAGACCCCCGCTGGCCGGCTGCCCTACGGTTTGCAGAAGCGGGTGGAGCTGGGCCGGGCCCTGGCCGCCGAGCCGGCGCTGCTGCTGCTGGACGAGCCCATGGCCGGCATGAACGTCGAGGAGAAGCAGGACATGTGCCGCTTCATCCTGGACGTGAATGAGGAGTTCGGGACCACCATCGCCCTCATCGAGCACGACATGAGCGTCGTCATGGACATCGCCGATCGCGTCGTGGTCCTGGACTACGGCCGGAAGATCGCCGACGGCCCACCCGATACGGTGCGCAAGGACCAGGCGGTGATCGACGCCTACCTCGGTCTGCCCCATGCTTGAGGCGCTCCGCGCCGTTCTGGTGGCCCCCGTGGCCGACATGGCCGGCGCTCCGGCCTTCCTGATGGAGGTCCTGATCGGGGGCGTCTTCGCCGGGCTGATGTACTCGCTGGTCGCGCTGGGGTTCGTCCTCATCTTCAAGGCGTCCGGCGTCTTCAACTTCGCCCAGGGCGTCATGGTGCTGTTCGCGGCACTGACCCTGGTGGGGCTCATGGAGCGTGGCGTGCCCGTGGCGGCGGCGTTGCTCCTCACGGTCGCAGTCATGGTGGCGCTCGCGTTCGGTATCGAGCGGGTGGTGCTCCGCCCGCTCGTCAACCAGGAGCACATCATCCTGTTCATGGCCACCATCGGCCTCACGTTCTTCCTCGAGGGCTTCGGCGAGATGCTGTGGGGGAGCAGCGTCAAGAAGCTCGACGTGGGCATTCCGGACACGTCCTTCAAGGTGGCCGGAGTGCTGATCAACCGGCTGGAGCTGACCGCAGCCGTCACCGCCGCCGTGCTGGTTGCCGTGCTGGCGGTCTTCTTCCAGCGCACCCGGATCGGGCGGGCGCTCCGGGCGGTGGCCGACGACCACGAAGCGGCGCTGTCGCTGGGTATCCCGCTGAAAACGATCTGGGTCATCGTGTGGGCGGTGGCGGGGCTCGTGGCCATCGTGGCCGGCATCATGTGGGGGGCGAAGAGCGGCGTGCAGTTCAGCCTGTCGCTCATCGCGCTCAAGGCGCTGCCGGTGCTGATCCTGGGCGGCCTCACCTCGGTGCCCGGGGCCATCGCGGGCGGCCTCATCATCGGGGTGGGCGAGAAGGTAGCGGAGGTCTACTGGGGGCCCCTGGTGGGCGGGGCCATCGAGAACTGGTTCGCCTACGTGGTGGCCCTGGCGGTCCTTTTGGTCCGGCCGCAGGGACTCTTGGGCGAGAAGATCATCGAGCGGGTGTGAGGGCGTGATCTACCGCGAGGCCGGGCAGTTCAAGACGACCTACGCGAGCGACCAGGCAATATTCCCCATCCGCGAGGACAGGGTTGCCGTGGCCGCGATCGTGGCCGCCGCGTTTGCCGTCCCGCTGGTGGCCAGCGAGTACTGGCTCCAGGCCGTGCTGATCCCCTTCCTGGTGTACGCGCTGGCCGCGCTCGGTCTGAACCTCCTCACCGGCTACGCTGGCCAGCTCTCCCTGGGCACGGGCGGCTTCATGGCCGTGGGCGCCTACTCGGCGTTCAAGATCACCACGGCCTTCCCGCAGGTGAACATCCTGGCGGTCTTCGTCCTCTCCGGGCTCATCGCGGCGGCGGTCGGCCTCGTCTTCGGCGTCCCCAGCCTCCGGATCAAGGGCTTCTACCTCGCAGTGGCCACCCTGGCCGCCCAGTTCTTCCTCCTGTGGCTCTTCAACAAGGTCGCCTGGTTCACCAACTACGCCTCGTCCGGGACCATCACGGCCCCGCCGCGCAGCGTCCTCGGAGTCATGGTCACCGGCCCGGGGGCCACGGCGGAGGCCCGCTACGTGGTGGCGCTGGCCGTGGTGGCCCTGTTCGCGCTGCTGGCCAAGAACCTGGTCCGCTCCCGGGTCGGCCGCTCGTGGATGGCCATCCGCGACCGCGACATCGCCGCCGAGATCATCGGCGTCCGCCCGCTACGCGCGAAGCTCCTGGCGTTCGGCATCTCGTCCTTCCTCTGCGGGGTGGCGGGTGCGGAGTACGTCTTCCTGTACCTCGGCAGCGCCGAAACGCTGGCGTTCGACGTCAACGTCTCGTTCCTGGTGCTGTTCATGATCATCATCGGCGGCCTGGGCTCGGTGCTCGGCTCGTTCCTGGGGGCGGGGTTCATCGTCCTGGTTCCCATCTTCCTCACCAACGCGCCGCACCTGGTGGGGCTGAGCCTTCCGGTCGCCCTCCAGAAGCAGATCGAGTTGATGGTGTTCGGGGGCCTCATTCTCTTCTTCCTGATCGTGGAGCCGCACGGGCTCGCCCGCCTCTGGCAGATCACCAAGGAGAAGCTCAGGCTGTGGCCGTTCCCGTACTGACAAGGAGGCAGCCATGAAGCTCAGAACCACCCTCGTCGGTGTCCTGGCCGTGGTCCTCGCCCTGGCGCCCGGCGCCGCGATCGCGCAGGGGGCGAAGGAGCTGTTCTTCCCGCTGCTGGTATACCGGACCGGGCCATATGCCCCCAGCGGCATTCCCAGCGCCAACGGCCTGCGGGACTACCTCACCCTCCTCAACGAGCGCGACGGCGGCATCAACGGCGTCAGGATCGCCATCGAGGAGTGCGAGACGCAGTACGACACCAAGCAGGGTGTCGAGTGCTACGAGCGTCTGAAGAGCAAGAACCCGGTTCTGGTGAACCCGTACAGCACCGGGATCACCTACCAGCTCATCCCCAAGGCGGCGGTCGACAAGATCCCGCTGCACTCGATGGGGTACGGCATGACGGCGGCCGCCGACGGCCGGTGGTTCCCGTGGGTCTTCAACTTCCCGACCACCTACTGGAGCCAGGCTTCGGCCGTGATCCGCTACATCGCCCAGCAGGAAGGCGGCTTCGAGAAGTTGAAGGGTAAGAAGATCGCCCACGTCTACCACAACAGCCCCTACGGCAAGGAGGCCAACCCGACCCTGGAAGAGCTGGCCCGCCGGCACGGGTTCGAGCTGACGCTGCTGGCGGTCGATCACCCGGGGCAGGAGCAGAAGTCGACGTGGCTGCAGATCCGCCGGCTGAACCCGGACTGGACCTACGTCTCCGGCTGGGGCGTCATGAACCAGGTGGCGGTCAAGGAAGCCGCCGCCATCAACTTCCGGATGGACCGCCTGATCGGCAACTGGTGGACGGGCAGCGAGGCCGACGTGGTGCCGGCCGGTGACGCGGCGAAGGGGTACAAGTCCACCACGTTCCACGCCGCCGGAACGAACCACAAGGTCATCCAGGACATCCTCAAGTACGTGTACGATCGCGGCAAGGGTGCGGGCGACCGGAACAGGATCGGCGAGGTCCTCTACAACCGCGGTGTCGTCAACGCAATGTTCGACACCGAGGCCATCCGTACCGCGATGGCGAAGTTCGGCAACAAGCCGCCCACCGGCGAGCAGGTCCGGTGGGGCTTCGAGCACCTGACCCTGACCGACAAGCGGCTGGAAGAGCTGGGCATGAAGGGCTTCACTCATCCGGTGAAGGTGACCTGCGAGGACCACGAGGGCAACGGGCCGGTGCTCATCCAGCAGTGGGACGGCAAGCAGTGGAAGGTGATCTCGGACTGGATCCAGCCGATCCGCGAGGTGGTCCGGCCCAAGCTGGAGGCGGCAGCGGAGCAGGAGGGCAAGAAGCTCGGCTACGCGAAGCGGGACTGCTCGAAGGAAATGTAGGCATGCCCACGTCGCCGGACGGAGTGACGCCCCGGCCGCTCCTGTCGGTCAACAACATCGAGGTGATCTACGACCACGTGATCCTCGTGCTGAAGGGCGTGTCACTCCAGGTCCCCGAGGGGGGCATCGTCGCCCTCCTCGGGGCCAACGGCGCCGGCAAGAGCACCACCCTCAAGGCCGTCTCGGGCCTGCTCCGCACCGAGCGGGGCGAGGTGACGCGCGGCTCCGTGGAGCTCTCGGGCGAGCCGGTGCACCACCGCGACCCCGCGGAGATCGTCCGCCGGGGCGTCGTCCAGGTCATGGAGGGCCGGCACGTCTTCGAGCACCTGACGGTGGAGGAGAACCTCCTCACCGGGGCCTACACCCGCCGCAACGGCCGGGCGGTGGCCGACGACCTGGACCTGGTCTACCGCTACTTCCCCCGCCTCAAGGAGCGGCGGAGCTTCCGGGCCGGCTACATCTCCGGCGGCGAGCAGCAGATGCTGGCCATCGGCCGGGCCCTCATGGCGCGGCCGCGGCTCATGCTGCTGGACGAGCCCTCCATGGGGCTGGCGCCCCTGCTGGTGGCGGAGATCTTCGAGATCGTGGCCCGCCTGAACCGCGAGGAGGGCGTGGCCGTGCTCCTGGCCGAGCAGAACGCGGCCATGGCGCTCCGCGTGGCCCGCTACGGCTACGTGATGGAGAACGGGCGGATCGTCCTCGACGGCGACGCCCGGACGATCAGCGAGAACGAGGACATCAAGGAGTTCTACCTGGGGCTCACGGGCGTGGGGCAGCGCAAGAGCTACCGCGACGTGAAGCACTACCGCCGCCGCAAGCGCTGGCTGGGATGAGCGGGCCGCGGGGTGAGACGGCAGCGGCCGCGTCCGCCACCCTCCAGCTCGAGGTCCGGAACGTGTCCAGGTCCTTCGGCGGCGTCCAGGCGCTCGCCGGGGTGAGCCTCGAGGTGCCCCGGGGCCGGGTCCTGTCGGTGATCGGGCCCAACGGGGCGGGCAAGACCACGCTGCTCAACGTCGTCAGCGGCTTCTACCGCCCCGACCGCGGACGCGTGATCCTCGACGGCGCCGACATCACCGGGCTGCCTCCCCACCGGGTCGCCGCGCTGGGCGTGGCCCGGACCTTCCAGAACATCGCGCTGTTCAAGGGGATGACCGTCCTGGACAACCTGATGCTGGGGCGCCACGTGCACATGCGGGCGGGGCCGCTGGCGTCCGTCGTGTACTGGGGCAGGGCCCGGCGGGAGGAGGTGTCGCACCGCCGGCGCGTCGAGGATATCATCGACTTCCTCCGGATTCAGGACCTCCGCCGCCGGCCGACCGGCTCGCTGCCCTACGGCCTGCAGAAGCGGGTGGAGCTGGGCCGCGCGCTGGCCCTGGACCCGGCGCTCCTCCTGCTGGACGAGCCCATGGGGGGCATGAACCAGGAGGAGAAGGAGGCCATGGCCCGCTTCATCCTCGACGTCAATGAGGAGTGGGGCACCACCATCATCCTCATCGAGCACGACATGGGCGTGGTGATGGACATCTCCGACCGGGTGGCGGTCCTGGACATGGGCCAGAAGATCGCGGAGGGCACGCCCGACGAGGTGCGGGCGGACCGCCTGGTCGTCGAGGCCTACCTGGGGGAAGCCCGCGGTGGCTGAGGCCCCGCCCGCGACGCTGCCCCGCCTGCTCCTGGACAACGCGGCCCGCCGCCCGGGCCGCACGGCCATGCGAGAGAAGGACCGCGGGATCTGGCAGTCCTGGACCTGGCGCCGGTCCCTCGACGAGGTCCGCGACTTCGCGCTGGGCCTGGCGGCCCTGGGCTTCCGGCGCGGCGACCGGCTCTCGGTGATCGGCGACAACCGCCCCCGGCTCTACTGGGCGCAGCTGGCGGCCCAGGCGCTGGGCGGCGTCGCCGTCCCGGTGTACCAGGACTCCATCGCCCGGGAGCTGGCGTACGTGTGGCGCCACGCCGAGGTGAGCGTGATCGTGGCGGAGGACCAGGAGCAGGTGGACAAGGTCCTCGCGCTCCGCGAGGACCTTCCCGCGCTGCGTCACGTGGTGTACGACGACCCTCGCGGCCTGGGCCCCTACCGGGCCGCCGGGCTCGCGGCCTTCCCGGACGTCCAGGGGCTGGGACGCCGGTTCGGCGCCGAGCACCCGGGGTACTTCGAGGCCGAGGTGGAGCGGGGAAGCCCCGACGACGTGGCGATGATCTGCTACACGTCGGGGACGACCGGGCCGCCCAAGGGCGCCATGCTCACCCACGCCAACCTGGTGGCCGCGGGCCGCGCGTTCGCCCGGGCCGAGGGCATCCGCGAGGACGACGAGTCGCTGGCGTACCTGCCCATGGCGTGGATCGGCGACGTGACCTACAACCTGGTGCAGAGCCTGGTGGCCGGCTTCCCCGCGAGCTGCCCGGAGAGCCCCGAGACGGTGCAGCGCGACCTGCGGGAGCTGGGCCCCACCATCTTCCTGGCGCCGCCCCGCATCTGGGAGAACATGCTCACCACGGTGCTGGTGAAGGCCGCCGACGCCACCTGGCTCAAGCGCCGCGTGTTCGAGCGCTTCCGGGCGGTGGCCGAGCGCGCCGAGATCCTCCGCGCCGAGGGCCGGCCGCTGCCGCCCGGGCTCCGCCTGGCCAGGGCGCTGGGGGAGGTCCTGGTCTACGGCCCGGTGCGCGACCAGCTGGGGCTCCGCCGCGTGCGCCGCGCCTACACGGGGGGTGCGCCGCTGGGGCCGGACACTTTCCGGTTCTTTCGGGCCTTCGGGGTGAACCTGAAGCAGGTGTACGGGTCCACGGAGACCAGCGCCGTGGTCTCGGTCCAGCCCGACGCGGAGAGCGACCCGGTCACCGTGGGCCGCCCGTGCCCCGGGGTGGAGGTCAGGATCGCCGACCGGGGCGAGGTCCTGGTGCGCAGCGCCGGGGTCTTCCGCGGCTACTTCAAGGCCGAGGAGGCGACCCGGGAGGTCGTGGACGCCGGGGGCTGGTTCCACACGGGCGACGCCGGCTTCATCGACCCGCGGGGCCACCTGGTCATCATCGACCGCGCCCGGGACGTGGGGGCGCTGGCGGACGGCACGCCCTTCGCGCCCCAGTTCATCGAGAACAAGCTGAAGTACAGCCCCTACGTCCGGGAGGCGGTGGCGTTCGGCCACGGCCGCCCGTTCGTGGCGGCCATGATCGCCATCGACGCGGGCACGGTGGGCGCCTGGGCGGAGCGGCGGGGGCTGCCGTACACGTCGTACGCGGATCTCGCCCAGAAGCCGGAGGTGCGCGCCCTCATCCGCGACGAGGTCCGGCGCTGCAACGCCACGCTGCCGGAGCCCGGCCGGGTGCGCCGCTTCCTGCTGCTGACCAAGGACCTGGACGCCGACGACGCGGAGGTCACGCGGACCCGCAAGGTGCGGCGCCGCCACGTGGCCGAGAAGTACGCCGCGGTGGTGGACGCCCTCTACGGCGCCCGGGACGAGGTCGCCATCGCCACCGCCATCACCTACGAGGACGGCCGCCAGGCCACCATCCAGTCGCGGGCGGCGATCGAGGACGTGGAGGCGCCCGCGGCCGGCGCTTCCGCCGGCGCGGCCCCGCCGGCGTCACGCCCGGCGCCCGCGGGCTTCCCCGGCCATGCCTGACTGGCAGTTCCTCGCGCTGCTGGTCTCCAACGGCGTCCTGATCGGGCTCATGTACTCGCTCATCGCCCTGGGCTTCGTCCTGGTCTACAAGGCGACGGACGCCATCAACTTCGCCCAGGGCGAGCTGGTGATGATCGCGGGCTTCGTGGTGGCCGTGGCGCTGGGCGCCCACGGCGCGCCGCTGTGGGCGGCCCTGGCGCTGGGGCTCGGGCTCATGGTCGCCTTCGGGTTCGGGCTGGAGCGGGTGGTGCTCCGGCCCCTGATCGGGCGGCCCACCGTGGCCGTGATCATGGCCACCATCGGTCTCGCCGCCGTCCTGCGCGGTGCCGGGCCGCTCCTCGGCGGCGCGGAGACCAAGCCGCTGCCCCTGCCCATCCCGGACGAGCCGGTGGTGGCCGGGCCCCTCCTGATTCCCCCCATCCAGATCCTGGGGGGCGCGGTGAGCCTGCTGTTCCTGGCGGTCTTCGGGTGGTTCTTCCTCAAGAGCCGCCGGGGCATCGCCATGCGGGCCGTGGCCGACAGCCAGCAGGTGGCCATGGCGCTGGGGATCAACGTGGAGCGCTACTTCGCCCTGGCGTGGGCCATGACCGGGGTGGTGTCCGCCCTGGGCGGCGTGGTCTGGGGCAGCCTGCTGGGGGTGGACGTGCACCTCGCGCTGGTGGGCTTCAAGGTCTTCCCGGTGGTGATCCTGGGGGGACTGGACTCCATCCCGGGCGCCATCCTGGGCGGCCTCATCGTGGGCGTGGTGGAGAACGTGGCGGCCGGCTACGTGGACCCGTGGGTGGGCGGCGGCACCAAGGACTTCGCTCCCTACGTGCTCATGATCGTGGCCCTCATGGTCCGGCCCCACGGGATCTTCGGCAAGCCCATCATCGAGCGCGTATGACCGGCGGGCGGCGGCGAGGCGGGCAGGAGCCGTGATCCACCGCGAGTGCGGGGTGCTCAAGACCACCTACGAGGCGGACATGGCGCTCTACCCGCTGCCGATCGCCCGCTGGACGGTGGCCGCCATCGCCGTGGTCATGTTCGCCGTGCTGCCCTGGAGCGTGCACGAGTACTACCTGAGCCTGGTGAACCTGGCCGCCATCGCGGTGGTGGGGGCCCTGGGCCTGAACCTCCTGGTGGGCTACACCGGCCAGATCTCCATCGGCCACGGAGCGTTCATGTCGGTGGGCGCCTACACGGCGGCCAACCTCGCCGTGCGCCTGGGCCTCCCGTTCTGGCTCTGCCTGCCCCTGGGCGGGCTCGCGGCGGCCGGCGTCGGGGCCGTCGTCGGCATCCCGTCGCTGCGCATCAAGGGCCTCTACCTGGCCATCGCCACCCTGGCCGGCCAGCTCATCATCGAGTGGCTCATCAACCACGTCACCTGGATCAGCGGGGGCGCCCAGGCCTCCATCGAGGTGCCCCGGCCGGAGCTCTTCGGCCGGGTGATCGACAGCCAGCGGGAGATGTACTTCCTGCTGATGGTGTTCGTGGTCCTGGCCGTCACCGCCACCCTGAACCTGGTGCGGAGCCGGGTGGGGCGGGCGCTGGTGGCCATCCGGGACCACGACGTGGCCGCCCAGCTCATCGGCATCGACATCTTCCGCTACAAGCTGCTGGCCTTCGCCGTCTCGTCCTTCTACGCGGGCGTCACCGGCGTGCTCTACACCTACTACCTGGGCATCGCCAACTACGAGCAGTTCCAGATCACCACCTCCATCGACTACCTGGCCATGATCATCATCGGGGGGCTGGGGTCGGTGCTGGGATCCATCTTCGGCGCGGTGTTCGTCACCCTGCTGCCGATCGTGATCCGCTGGGTCATGGAGGCGTTCGGCGGCCTGCTGTTCTCGCCGCAGGCCGTCCTGAACATCATCCCCAACCTCCGGCTCATCGTGTTCGGCGCGCTGATCATCCTCTTCCTCGTGGTCGAGCCGGAGGGCCTCGACCGGCTGTGGCGCAACATCCGGAACTACTTCCGGGTGTGGCCTTTCGCGTACTGACCGGCTCGAAGAAAGGAGAGCGGCCATGAAGCGATGCCTGGCGACCCTGGCGGCGGCGGTCCTGACCCTCGGCCTGGCGGGCGCGGCCGGCGCCGGTCACGAGATCGTGATCGGCATGCAATGCGACCGCACGGGCGCCACCCAGACCGTGGGCGTGAACTGGTGCCCGGGCTACCACGACTACATCGCACTGGTCAACGCGCGGGGCGGCGTCGAGGGGCACCGCGTCAAGGTCCTGGAGATCGACCACGAGTACAAGGTGCCGCCCGCGGTGGAGGCGTACGAGCGCTTCAAGAAGGAAGGGGCCGTCCTGATCTTCCTGTACGGGACGCCCCAGACCCAGGCCCTGGCCCAGAAGCTCGCCGAGGACCGGATCCCCGGCACCTCCCCCGGCTTCGGCACCGCCGCCGCCGCGGACGGCACCCGCTACCCGTACCTGTTCCCGGTGGCGGCCACGTACTGGTCGCAGGCGGCCGGGGCGGTGAAGTACGCGAAGGACCAGCTCAAGGGCCTGAAGGGCAAGAAGATCGCCTTCCTCTACTACGACAACCCGGCGGGCAAGGAGCCCATCCCGGTGTTCGAGGACCTGGCCAAGGTCGAGGGATTCGAGCTGCGGACGTTCGCGGTGCCGCCGCCCGGCGTGGAGATGGGGGCCCAGGTCCTGGACATCGCCCAGCGCTACCGGGCCGACTTCGTCATTACCCACCTGTTCGGCCGCTCCCCGTCGGTCTCCATCAAGGAGCTCAAGCGCGTGGGCTACCCGCTGCGGAAGGTGCTCTCCTTCGTGTGGGGCTCGGCCGAGGCCGACATCGAGGCGGCCGGCGGCTTCGGGGTGGCCGAGGGCTACGCGGGGCTCCAGTTCGCCGGGGTCGGCCAGGACTACCCCGTGATCCGCGAGATCAAGGAGATGTACCAGAAGCAGGGCAAGCCCGCGCCCCGGGAGATGAGCGCGTCGGTGTACTACAACCGGGGGCCGCTGGTCGCCGCGCTCCACGTGGAGGCCATCCGCAACGCCCTCAAGGCCAGGCCGGACGGCCGGATCACGGGCGCCGACGTCAAGAGCGGCTTCGAGAAGATCCGGAACTTCTCCCTGGGTGGGCTCACGCCCCCGCTGACCTTCACGGAGACCGACCACGAGGGCGGCGGCTGGGTGCAGGTCTGGCAGGTCAGGGGCGGAAAGTTCGTGAAGGCGACGGACTGGTTCAAGGCCTACACCGACGTGGTGGCCAGGCACGTGAAGGAGGCCGCCGCGAAGTAGCGGGCGCCGCCGCCGTGCTGAGCCTGAACAACGTCGAGGTGATCTACGACGGGGTGATCCTCGTCCTGAAGGGGGTCTCGCTGACCGTCCGGGAGGGCGGCATCACCGCCCTCCTGGGCGCCAACGGGGCGGGGAAGACCACCACGCTCAAGGCGGTCTCGGGGCTGCTCCGCTCCGAGCGGGGCGAGGTGACCCGGGGGACCGTCGAGTTCCGCGGCGAGCGGATCGACCGGCTGCCGCCCCACGAGATCGTGCGGCGCGGCATCGTCCAGGTGTTCGAGGGGCGCCGGGTCCTCGAGCACCTCACCACCTGGGAGAACCTGGTGGCGGGCGCCCACCTGGTGGGCGACTCGAGGCAGGTCCGGGAGGGGATCGAGCGCGTGTGGGAGTACTTCCCCCGGCTGCGGGAGCGGCGCCACGTCCAGGCGGGGTACCTCTCGGGCGGCGAGCAGCAGATGCTGGTCATCGGCCGGGCGCTGATGGCCAGGCCCCGGCTGATGCTGCTCGACGAGCCCTCCCTGGGCCTGGCGCCGCTGCTGGTCGACGAGATCTTCCGCATCGTCGAGCGCCTGAACCGCGAGGAGGCGCTGACGGTGCTCCTGGTGGAGCAGAACGCGGCGCTGGCGCTCGGCATCGCCGAGCACGGCTACGTGATGGAGAACGGGCGCGTCGTGCTGGAGGGCCCCGCCGCGGCCCTCCGGGAGAACGCCGACATCAAGGAGTTCTACCTGGGCCTGACCGAGGCGGGGGCGCGCAAGTCGTACCGCGACGTGAAGCACTACCGCCGCCGCAAGCGCTGGCTCAGCTAATTTAGCGTCCGGGGGGAGGCATCGTGAGCAGCGTGGACCGGAGGAGCGGCTACTGGAACCGGGAGAAGGAGACGATGACGGCCGCGCAGCGCGAGCAGTACCAGGCGCGCTGGGTGGCGCGACTGCTGGAGCACGCCTGGGAGCACGCGCCCGGCGTGCGGCGGCGGCTCGCGCAGGCGGGGCTCCATCCCCGCGACGTCAAGGGCCTGGACGACCTGGCGCGGCTGCCCGTGCTGCCGAAGAGCGCGCTGCCGGAGCTGCAGAAGGCGGACCCGCCCTTCGGGGGCTTCTGCACCCTGCCCGTGTCCAGGCTCCGGCGCATCTTCGTGTCGCCGGGGCCCATCTTCGAGCCCATGGGGCCGGAGCTCTCCGCCTGGCACGCGGAGACCTGCCTCTACGCGGGCGGCTTCCGGCCGGGCGACGTGGTGATCAACACGTTCCTCTACCACCTGGTGCCGGCCGCCCACGAGCTGGACGAGGCGCTCCACCAAGTGGGCTGCACCGTGGTGCCCACCGGCGTCGGCAACACGGACACCCAGGTGGCGGTGGCGCGGGCGGTGGGCGCCACCGGCTACGTCGGCACGCCGAGCTTCCTCATGACGATCCTGCAGCGCGCCGCCGAGCTGGGCACCCCGCTCCGCCTGGAGGTCGCGCAGGTCGCCGCGGAGCCGCTGCCGGAGACGCTGCGGGCGCGCTTCGAGGAGGAGTACGGCATCATGACGCGCCAGGGCTTCGGCACGGCCGACCTGGGGCTCCTGGCCTACGAGTGCCCGGAGCGGTCGGGCATGCACCTGCTGGAGGACGCGGTGGTGCAGGTGTGCGACCCCCGGACCGGCGCGCCGCTGCCGGCCGGGCAGATCGGCGAGCTGGTGGCGACCGTGAACAACCCGACCTACCCCATGATCCGCTTCGGCACCGGCGACCTCACCGTCATCGACGAGGGGCCGTGCCCGTGCGGCCGCACCTCGGCCCGCATGCTGGGCTGGCGCGGGCGCGCCGACGAGGTGACCAAGGTGCGCGGCATGTTCATCCACCCGCGGCAGGCCGACGAGGTGGCGGCGCGCGTGCCGGGCGTGGCGCGCTTCCAGGTGGTCGTGGGCCGCGAGGGGCACCAGGACACGCTGGCGTTCCGCGTGGAGCTGGCCGAGGGCACCGACGCCGCGCTCGCCCGGAGCGCGCTCGAGGCGGCCGTGCGGGACGTGATGAAGCTCAGGGGCGACGTCGAGGTGGTGCCCGCGGGGACGCTCCCCGCCGACGGCAAGAAGATCGTCGATCGCCGCACCTGGGAGTGACGCCGGCCGGGCCGGGCCGGCTGGAAAACATTTGCCGTCTCTCGTGGTCGAAATTTCTCTGGCATCGGGCGTGCATGGCGTTGGCGCGGACCGATGTTCCGAGCCGAGAGCGTCCTCTCCCCGGCGACCGGAGCCGCACCGGCGCCGGTCGCCGTGTACGCAGGCCGCCCGCGCGTCGGCGGCAAGTTCCTTTTCGCCGGCGACGCCAAGCTGTGGGTGCGCGGCGTCACGTACGGCACCTTCCGCCCCGGCCCGCGCGGGGACGGCTATCCGGAGCCCGCGCGCCTGGAGCGGGACCTCGCCCAGATCGCCGCCGGCGGCTTCAACGCCGTGCGCACGTACACCGTGCCGCCCTGCCGCCTGCTGGACGCCGCCTGGCACCACGGCCTGCGCGTGCTGGTGGGCTTCGCGTGGAAGAGGACGTGGCCTTCCTCGAGGACCGCCGGCGCGGCCGCGCCATCGTGCAAGCCGTGCGCACCGGGGTCCGGGCGTGCGCCGGGCACCCCGCGGTGCTGGCCTACGCCGTGGGCAACGAGATCCCGGGGGCGATCGTTCGCTGGCACGGGCGCCGGGCCGTCCAGCGGTTCCTGGGCCGCCTGGTGGCCGCCGCCCGTGACGAGGATCCGACAGCGCTCGTCACGTATGTCAGCTATCCGACGACCGAGTACCTCGAGCCGCCCGACGTGGACCTGGTCTGCTTCAACGTCTACCTGGAGCACCTCGACCGCCTGGAGGCCTACCTCGCCCGCCTCCAGAACGTGGCCGGCGACCGGCCCCTCGTCCTCACCGAGCTGGGCCTGGACAGCGCGCGCCACGGGGAGATGGGACAGGCCCGCGCCCTCGACGGCCAGATCCGCACCGCCTTCGCGGCGGGCTGCGCCGGCGCCTTCGTCTTCTCGTGGACCGACGAGTGGCACCGCGGCGGCTTCGACGTGGACGGCTGGGGGTTCGGGCTGACGGACCGCGAGCGGCGCCCGCGCCCGGCGCTGCTGGCCGTCCGGCGCGCCATGGCGGAGGTGCCGTTCGCGAAGGACGGGCCGTGGCCGCGGGTGTCGGTCGTCGTGTGCAGCCGCAACGGCGCGCGGACGATCCGCGAGTGCCTGGACGGCCTGCTGGGCCTCGAGTACCCGGACCACGAGGTGATCGTGGTGGACGACGGGTCCACCGACGCCACGGCTGCCATCGCGCGCCGCTACCCGTTCCGCCTGATCCGCACCCCGCCCCGGGGCCTGTCCAGCGCCCGCAACACCGGCCTCCGCGCGGCCACCGGCGAGATCGTCGCGTACATCGACGACGACGCGGTCCCCGATCCCCACTGGCTCCACTACCTGGCCGCCGCGCTGCGCGACGGGCGGTACGCGGGCGTGGGCGGGCCGAACATCCCGCCGCCGGGCGACGGCCTGGTCGCCGACTGCGTCGCCCGGGCGCCCGGCGGGCCCATCCACGTGCTGCTGTCCGACCGCGAGGCCGAGCACCTCCCGGGCTGCAACATGGCCTTCCGCCGCGCCTGCCTCGAGGCCGTGGGCGGCTTCGACCCGCGCTTCCGCACGGCCGGCGACGACGTGGACGTGTGCTGGCGCCTGCAGGACCGGGGCTGGACCCTGGGCTTCAGCCCCGGCGCCGTCGTCTGGCACCACCGCCGCAAGTCCGTGCGGGCCTTCCTCCGCCAGCAGCGCGGCTACGGCCGCGCCGAGGCGCTCCTGGAAGAGAAGTGGCCGGAGCGGTACAACGGCCCCGGCCACCCCACCTGGGCGGGACGCGTCTACGGCCCCGGCGGCGCGCCCGCCCGCCACCGGATCTACCAGGGCGTGTGGGGGTCGGCGCCCTTCCAGGCGATCTACCGGGCGCCCGCCGGCCTGCTGGCGTCCATCGTGACGACGCCCGAGTGGCTCCTGGTCGTGGGCGCGCTCGCCGCGCTGGGCGTGCTGGGCGCGCTCTGGCCCCCGCTGGTATGGGCGCTGCCGGCGGCGGGACTGGCGGCGGCCGCCCC